>JAEXEM010000250.1 GCA_023401045.1 Actinomycetes bacterium | reverse complement strand
ACGCCGAGCTGGAGCCACACGACGGGCGCGCCGAGGGCGACCGCCTCGTCGACGACCGCCTCCGCGCGGTCGCTGTTGACGAACACGTCGACGACGTCGGGCACGGCCGGCAGGTCCGCGAGGTGGGCGTAGCCCGTGCGGCCGTTGACGGTCGGCGCGGCCGGGTGCACGGGCACGGTCGTGTGGCCCAGGCTCTCGAGGTAGGCCGCCACCCCGTAGGCGGCGCGGGCCCGGTTGGTCGACAGACCGACGACCGCCCACGTCCCGGGCTCCCGCAGCACGCGGTCGACGACACCCGTGGTGACGCTGTCCATGCCTCCAGCGTGCCAGGTGCCCGGGAGGGACGCCTGGGACGCGCGTCCGGGTGACGTCGCGCACGGGGGGTGAGCCGGCTGCCGGGCCCGGTGGCGGCGCCACGTAGGATCACCCGAGAACCGGACGGGGGAGTGCGTGGTGGTGGAAGCACCTGTGAGTGCGCGCGTCGTCACCGTGCCGAACCTCATCAGTGCGGCGCGGCTTCTTCTCGTGCCGTTGTTCGCCTGGCTCGTGGCGCAGGGCCTCGACGGCTGGGCGCTCGGCGTCCTCGCGGCCGCCGGGGCGAGCGACTGGCTCGACGGCGTCGTCGCGCGGCGCATGCAGCAGGTGTCGCGGCTGGGTCAGATGCTCGACCCCGCCGCCGACCGGCTCTTCATCCTCGTCACCCTCGTCGCGCTCGCCTGGCGCGAGGTCGTGCCGGTGTGGCTCGTCGTCGTCCTCGTGGCGCGCGACGTCGTGCTCGGCGTCATGCTCGTCGTGCTCGCCCGTGCCGGGTACCCGCCGCTGCGCGTCCACCTCGCCGGCAAGGCCGGGACGTTCGCCATCATGTACGCGTTCCCGCTGCTGCTGCTCTCCGAGCTCGCGTCGCCGGTCGGCACCGTCGCGGGGGTGCTCGGATGGGCGTTCGCCCTGTGGGGTGCCGGGCTCTACTGGTTCGCCGGTGCGCTCTACCTCGCGCAGGCGGCGTCGGTGCTCCGGCGCCGTCCGACGGGCGCGGGCGCCTCGTGATCCGCCGTCACGCGCAGCCCGCACCGCCGCGTGCCGCCGACGAGTCGATGACCCTCATCAACGAGGTCTACCGGCGGCCGCTCGACCCGGGCTACGCGGAGGCTGCCGCGCGTCGTGCGGCCGGAGCGCCGCGCCGCACCGTCGTCGGTGCGGCAGCGGTGCTCGCCGTCGCCCTCGTGCTCGGGCTGGTGACGACGACGTCGACCCTGGCGCTGCGCCGTCCCGCTCCCTCCGTCCTCGAGGCACGCGCGCTGCTCGAGAGGGAGATCGACGAGCGCACCCGGCAGGCGGATGAGCTGCGCCGCTCGAACGCCGCGCTCGCCGCCGAGATCGCGCGGCTGCAGTCCGAGGCGGCCTCCACCGACGACCCCGAGCTGTTCGCCCTCCTGCAGCGCGACGCGGTCCCCGCGGGGGTCGTGCCCGTCGCGGGGCCCGGCCTGCGGATCGTCCTCACCGACGGCGAGGCGCCCGAGGGGGCCACCGAGGCCGAGGCGGCGCTCGTGCGGGTGCTCGACATCGACCTCCAGATCCTCGTCAACGGCCTGTGGGCCAGCGGCGCGGAGGCCGTCGCCGTCAACGGCGAACGCCTGACGTCGACGACTGCGATCCGCAGCGCCGGCGCCGCGGTCCTCGTCGACAGCACGGCGATCCGTGGCCCGTACACGGTCGACGCCGTCGGCGACGCCCCACGGATGCAGACCGACCTGGCCCGCACCGAGGCCGGTCTGCACCTGGCCCAGCTCCGCGACTACGACATCGACGTCCGGATGACGTCCGAGCGTCTCCTCGAGCTGCCCGGACGAGGCCAGGTGACGCTCCGCTCGGCGCAGGTCCCCGCGGGCGCCGGCGACGTCCCGCGCGACGGAGCCGCGGGGGCCGATGTCGGGGATGTGGCAGTCTCGGGGCGCAACGACGGAGAGGGGTCCCTGTGATCGCGGTGATCGGGCTCGTGCTCGGGGTGGTCGCCGGGCTCGTCATCGAGCCCACCGTCCCGGCGAACCTGCAGCCCTACCTGCCCATCGCGGTCGTGGCGGCGCTCGACGCCCTCTTCGGCGGCCTGCGGGCCTACCTCGACGGCATCTTCGACGAGCGGGTGTTCCTCACCTCGTTCCTGTCGAACGTCGTCGTCGCCGCCCTCATCGTCTTCCTCGGCGACCAGCTCGGCGTGGGGTCGCAGATGGCGACGGCCGTCATCGTCGTCCTCGGCATCCGCATCTTCTCGAACGCCGCGTCGATCCGGCGGCACCTGCTCAAGGCATGACGCGCGACGACCGGCCCCGCGAGGACCACGACGCCGGACCCGGGGACGACGACGTGGTCGAGCCGGTGCTGCCCGGCGACCCCGCCACCGTCGCCGGCGCTGAGGCGTCCGACCCGTCGGCCGCGGTCGTCCGGTCGCCCGACGAGGTCGACGACGAGGTGGGCGCGGGCGACCCGGCGGACGTGCCGCACGCCCCCGACCGCGGCCCGGACGAGGCGGTGCTCCAGGACGTCGGCACGCTCCCGGAG
>JAEXEM010000242.1 GCA_023401045.1 Actinomycetes bacterium | reverse complement strand
GTGCGGCACTCAGGCGGCGAAGACGTCGAGCCCGAGCACCGCGTCCAGCCGGTCGCGCACGACGGCGTCGGCGGCCGCGGCGAGCACCGGCTTGGCGTTGAAGGCGATGCCCGTGCCCGCGGCGGCGAGCATGTCGAGGTCGTTGGCGCCGTCGCCGATGGCGACCGTGCGCTCGAGCGGCACGCCGCTGCGTCGCGCGTAGTCCGCCAGCGCGACGGCCTTCGCGGCCCGGTCGACCACCGGCCCGTCGACCCGGCCGGTGAGGTGGCCGTCGCGGACCTCGAGACGGTTGGCGTGGACGAGCTCGATGCCGAGGCGTGCCGCGAGCGGCTCGACGACCTCGAGGAACCCGCCCGAGACGAGACCGACCGGCCATCCCCGCGCCTGCACGGCGGCGACGAGCTCGGCCGCGCCCGGGGTCAGCTCGACCTCGGCGAGGACGTCGTCGAACACCGACACCGGGAGACCGGCGAGCGTCGCGACGCGCTCGTGCAGCGACTGCTCGAAGTCGATCTCGCCGCGCATCGCCCGCTCGGTGATCTCGGTGACGCGCCGCAGCGAGCCCGCCCGCGCCGCGAGCATCTCGACCACCTCACCGGTGATGAGGGTGGAGTCGACGTCCATGACGACGAGCCGGCGCGAGGTGCTGTCCACGTCCCGCAGGGTAGTGCGGCCGCCGGCGGGGACGTCCGGGTGTCCGTCACGTGTGCACGCGCGACGGCCGCTCACTCCGTGAT
The DNA here is from genome assembly GCA_023401045.1 of Actinomycetes bacterium. GTDB lineage: Bacteria > Actinomycetota > Actinomycetes > Actinomycetales > Cellulomonadaceae > Cellulomonas. Next base: position 2,651 of record JAEXEM010000242.1, on the reverse strand, counting down.
GACGGTGCCCTTCGGTACGACCGTGATGCCGGACTCGGTGACGGTGAACCCGCGGGCGCGGTCGTGCTCGTGGTCGAGCCCGATCCGGGCCCGCTCGGGCACGACGACGTTCTTGTCGAGGATCGCGCGGTGGATCTGCGCGTACCGCTCGACCTGCACGCCGTCCATGAGGACCGAGTCGGTCACCTGGGCCCACGAGTGCAGGCGGATGCCGGGGGAGAGCACCGAACCGGAGACGGTCGCACCCGACACGACGACGCCGGGGGAGACGATCGAGTCGGCCGCGTGCCCGAGGCGCCCCGCGCCGGCGTGGACGAACTTCGCCGGCGGCAGGCCGGTGTAGCCGGTGTAGAGCGGCCACGCGTCGTTGTAGAGGTTGAACACCGGCTCGACCGAGATGAGGTCGTGGTTCGCCTCGTAGTACGAGTCGATCGTCCCGACGTCGCGCCAGTAGTCGCGGTCCCGGTCCGTCGAGCCGGGGACGTCGTTGCGGATGAAGTCGTAGACGCCGGCCGTCCCGCGCTCGACGAACCACGGGACGATGTCGCCACCCATGTCGTGCCGCGAGTTGACGTCCTCGGCGTCGACGGTCACCGCCTCGACGAGCGCGTCGGCGTTCGCGACGTAGTTGCCCATCGACGCGAGGATCTCCAGCGGCGAGCCGGGCACGGGCGTCGGGTCCGACGGCTTCTCGCGGAAGGCCGCGATGCGCGTCGGGTCGCCGGGCACCGTCTCGATGACGCCGAACTGGTCGGCCATGTCGATCGGCTGCCGGATGCCGGCGACCGTCAGCTCCGCCCCGGACTCGATGTGCGCGTCCACCATCTGCGAGAAGTCCATGCGGTAGACGTGGTCAGCGCCGACGACGACGACGATGTCGGGACGCTCGTCGTCGATGATGTTGAGGCACTGGTAGATCGCGTCCGCGCTGCCGAGGTACCAGTGCTTGCCGACGCGCTGCTGCGCGGGCACCGCCGCCACGTAGTTGCCCAGCAGCGCCGACATCCGCCACGTCTTGGAGACGTGCCGGTCGAGCGAGTGGGACTTGTACTGCGTGAGCACGATGACGTGCAGGTAGTGCGAGTTGATGACGTTCGACAGGGCGAAGTCGACGAGCCGGTAGATGCCGCCGAACGGGACCGCGGGCTTCGCACGGTGCGCGGTGAGCGGCATGAGGCGCTTGCCCTCCCCTCCGGCGAGGACGATGGCGAGGACACGCGGCGCTGGCATGAGCCCAACCTAGAGCGCAGGAGGCCGTCCAGCGAGGCCACGGGTCCATTGCGCGCTAGCGTGTCGCACGAGGGCCGGCACGAGGTCGGTCGCGAGTGGAGGAACCGGTGCGTGTCGACCTGCTGACCAGGGAGTACCCGCCGCACGTCTACGGGGGCGCCGGGGTTCACGTGGCGGGGCTCACGGCGGTGCTCCGCGAGCTCGTCGACGTGCGCGTGCACTGCTTCGACCGCCCGGTCGACGAGCCCGGGACGCACGGGTACGCGGTGCCCGACGCGCTCACCGGTGCCAACGCCGCCCTCGCGACCCTCGGGGTCGACCTGTCGATCGTCGACGGCATCGGCCGGGACGGCGCCGACGGGGGCACCGACCTCGTGCACTCCCACACGTGGTACGCCAACCTCGCCGGGCACCTCGCCGGCCTGCTCTACGACGTGCCGCACGTCGTCACCGCGCACAGCCTCGAGCCGCTGCGTCCGTGGAAGGCCGAGCAGCTCGGCGGCGGGTACGCGCTGTCGTCGTGGGTCGAGCGCACCGCCTACGAGGCCGCCGCGGCCGTCATCGCGGTGAGCGGCGGCATGCGCGCCGACATCCTGCGCGCGTACCCGGCCGTCGACCCGGCGAGGGTGCACGTCGTCCACAACGGCATCGACCTCGACGGCTGGCAGCGCCCGACGGCGGCCGACGACGTGGCGCGCGCCCGCGAGGTCGTCGAGGGCCTCGGCATCGACCCGGACCGGCCGGCGGTCGTCTTCGTCGGCCGGATCACGCGCCAGAAGGGGCTGCCGTACCTGCTGCGCGCGGTCGAGCGGCTGCCCGCGGACGTTCAGGTCGTGCTGTGCGCGGGCGCACCCGACACCCCCGAGATCCTCGCCGAGGTGACCGGGCTCGTCGACGACCTGCGCACGCGACGGACCGGCGTCGTGTGGATCGACCGCATGCTGCCGCGCGACGAGCTCGTCGCGGTCCTCGCGCACGGCACGGTGTTCGCCTGCCCGTCGGTCTACGAGCCGCTCGGCATCGTCAACCTCGAGGCCATGGCCGTCGGGCTGCCGGTCGTCGGCACCGCGACGGGCGGTATCCCGGAGGTCGTCGACGACGGCGTCACCGGCTGGCTCGTCCCCATCGACCAGGTGCAGGACGGCACCGGCACCCCGGTGGACCCCGACCGGTTCGTCGCCGACCTCGGGACCGCGCTCGCGGAGGCCGTCGCCGACCCGGAGCGCGCCGCGCGCTTCGGTGCCGCGGCACGCCGGCGCGTCGAGGACCACTTCTCGTGGCGCGCCATCGGCGAGCGGACCCTCGAGGTCTACCGGGCGGTCCTCGGGTCCTGAGGCGAGCCGGCCTGCGCGGCGGCGGGGCCCCCGCCGGTGGGCGTCGTCAGTCCCGCGCGAGGTGGGTGGCCGCGGCAGCCATCGCAC
>JAEXEM010000168.1 GCA_023401045.1 Actinomycetes bacterium | reverse complement strand
GCCGAGGCGCTGGCCGCCCGGCACGGCGCACGCGCGACGACGCAGGTCGACGACGTCTACGCCGCCCGCGACGTCGACGTCGTCGTCGTCGGCTCCCCCACGCCGTACCACGTCGAGCAGATCGTCGGGTCGGTGCGGGCCGGCAAGGCGGTGCTCACCGAGAAGCCGGTCGACCTCGACCTCGCACGCGTCGACGCGTGCCTCGAGGCCGTCGGGTCCGACGCCGACCGGGTGATGGTCGGCTTCAACCGCCGCTTCGACCCCGGCGTCGAGGAGCTGGCCGCGCGCGCCGCCGCCGGCGAGATCGGGCCGGTCGAGCAGCTCGTCGTCACGAGCCGCGACCCGCAGGGGCCCCCGGCGTCGTACCTCGCGCAGTCCGGCGGGATCTTCCGGGACATGACGATCCACGACCTCGACCTCGTGCGTCACCTGCTCGGGGACGTCGTCGAGGTGAGCGCCACCGGCCAGCGGATCGACCCGGAGGTCGCCGGGCTCGGCGACTTCGACGGTGCCGTCGTCACGCTCCTCGCCGCGAGCGGCGCCGTCGCGACCGTCGTCAACCTGCGGCACTGCGCCTCCGGGTACGACCAGCGCGTCGAGGTCGTCGGGCCGCTCGGGTCGCTGCAGACCGACAACCACACCGCGACGTCCGTGCGCTTCAACGGCGCGACGAGCACCGGCGCCTCGGGGCGCTACCTCGACTTCTTCCTCGAGCGGTACGCGGCCGCGTACCGCGCGGAGATCGACCACCTCGTCGAGTGCCTCGAGACGGGGAAGGCCCCGAGCCCGAGCCTCGTCGACGGGCGCGAGGCGCTCGTCCTCGCCGACGCCGCGACCCGGTCGGCCACGACGGGCGAGCGGGTGCGCCTGCGCTGACGACCCGCCGCTCGCGGCGCGGGACGGCACGAGGGCCGGGTGGGATCCCCCACCCGGCCCTCGTGCCGTGCTCTCAGCGCGTCGAGCCGCCCGTGAAGTGGAACGACGCCGCCGCCGGCGCGCGGTGCGGCCACCGCTGCGTGACGACCTTGCCGCGCGTGAAGAAGCGGACGCCCTCCGGCCCGTACATGTGGGTGTCGCCGAAGAGCGAGTCCTTCCAGCCGCCGAACGAGTGCCACGCGACCGGCACCGGGATCGGCACGTTGACGCCCACCATGCCCGCGGTCACACGCCGCTGGAACGTGCGGGCGGCCTCGCCCGAGCGCGTGAACACCGCCGCGCCGTTGCCGTAGGCGCTCGCGTTGACGAGGTCGATCGCCGCCTCGAGGTCCGGTACGCGGACGACCTCGAGCACCGGCCCGAAGACCTCCTGCTGCTGGATGGCCATGTCCGGGCGGACGCCGTCGAGCAGCGTCGGGCCGAGGAAGAAGCCGCCCTCGTGGCCGGGGACCTGCACGTCGCGGCCGTCGACGACGACACGCGCGCCCTCCTGCTCGGCGGACGTGACGAGACCGGAGATGCGCTCCCGCGCCGCGGCGGAGATGACCGGGCCCATGTCGGAGTCCGGTGCGTCGCCCGGCAGCACGCGCACCGCCCGGGCACGCTGCTCGAGCAGCGCGACGAGCTCGTCCGCGACCGACTCCTCGACGACGGCGACGGGCAGCGCCATGCACCGCTCACCGGCCGCGCCGTACGCCGCGGCGACGAGGTTGTCGGCCGCGTGCTCGAGGTCGGCGTCGGCGAGCACGACGCCGTGGTTCTTCGCACCGCCGAGCGCCTGCACCCGCTTGCCGTGCGCGCTCGCGACCTCGTGGACGATGCGCGCGGTCGGCGTCGAGCCGACGAACGACACCGCGGCGACGTCGGGGTGCGTGATGAGGCGGGTGACGACGTCCTTCTCGCCGTGGACGACGGAGAAGACCCCGTCGGGCAGCCCCGCCTCCGCCCACAGCCGCGCCAGCAGCAGCGACGCCGAGGGGTCCGCGGTCGGCGGCTTGAGGACGAACGCGTTGCCGGTCGCGATCGCGACCGGGCTCATCCACAGCGGGATCATCACGGGGAAGTTGAACGGCGTGACGCCCGCGACGACACCGAGCGGCTGCCGGAACGAGAACACGTCGATGCCGTTGGCGGCCTGGTCGGAGAACTCGCCCTTGAGGAGCTGCGGGACGCCGCACGCGAAGTCGACGACCTCGAGCCCGCGCGCGACCTCGCCGCGCGCGTCGGAGAGCACCTTGCCGTGCTCGCGCGTGATCGTCGCGGCGAGCTCGTCGACGTGCTGGACGACGAGCTCGCGGAACCGGAAGAGGACGGCCGAGCGGCGCCCGAGCGACTCCTCGCCCCAGGTGCGCGCGGCCGCGACGGCGCCGGCGACGGCGCGGTCGACCTCGTCCGCGGTCGCGTGCACGAGCCGGGCGACGACCTGCCCGGTCGCGGGGTCGTGGACGTCGCCGGTCTCGGTGCCGGATCCGGCGTACGGGCGGCCGGCGATCCAGTGGTCGACGACGGGGGTGCTGGTCATGGCGTCCTCCGGACGGGGTTCGGGGGTCGGGTCGGTGGGCCGCGCGGGCGGCGTGGTCACAGGTGGGTGCGTCGGGCGGTGCGCTCGGCCTCGTACCGGGCGCGCGCCTCCTGGGTCGAGGCGAGCGTCGACACCTCGGCGACCGGGACGTCCCACCAGGCGGTGCCGGGCGGGTTGGGCCCCTCGATGTCGGTCTCGACGTGGACGACGCAGGCCCGGTCGGACTCCTGGGCGGCACGGAACGCGGTGCGGAACTCCTCGACGGTGCGGGCCCGCAGGACCTGGACGCCGAGGCTGGCGGCGTTCGCCGCGAGGTCGACCGGGACCGGCTCGCCGTCGAGCAGGCCGGTGGCCCCCCGCATCCGGTACCGGGTGCCGAAGCCCTCGGAGCCGTGCGAGCGCGACAGCGCCCCGATCGACGCGAACCCGCGGTTCTCGATGAGGACGACGACGACCTTGAGCCCCTCGGAGACGATCGTCGCGAGCTCGGTCGGCATCATCTGGTAGCCGCCGTCGCCGACGATCGCGACCACCTCGGCGTCGGGGGCGGCCATCTTCGCGCCCATCGCCGCAGGGATCTCGTAGCCCATGCACGAGTACCCGTACTCGAGGTGGTACTGCCGCGGGCTGCGGGCGCGCCACAGGGCCTGCAGGTCCCCGGGCATCGACCCGGCCGCGTTGACGACGACGTCGTCGTCGCGCAGGAGCTCGTTGAGCGCGCCGAAGATCTCGGTCTGCGCGGGCAGCGGCCCGTGCCCGGCGTGGTAGCAGCCGTCGGTCACCTGCTGCCACGCCTCGACGACCGACGTCACCTCCGCACGGTAGGACTCCTCGGTGCGGTAGCCCGCGAGCGCCTCCTGGAGCGCGGTGAGCCCCTCACGGGCGTCGGCGACGAGCATGTGCGCCGCGTGCTTGGCGGCGTCGAAGGAGGCGACGTTGAGGTTGACGAACTGCACGCCCGGGTGGGCGAACACCGTCCGGCTCGCCGTCGTGAAGTCCGTCCAGCGGGTCCCGACGCCGATGACGACGTCCGCCCGTGCGGCGAGCTCGTTGGCGCTCGCCGCCCCCGTCGCACCGACGCCGCCGACCGCCAGCGGGTGGTCCCACGCGAGGGCACCCTTGCCCGCCTGGGTGTCGGCGACGGGGATGCCGGTCGCGTCGGCGAACGCACGCAGCGCGTCCGACGCC
>JAEXEM010000138.1 GCA_023401045.1 Actinomycetes bacterium | reverse complement strand
GGCGTCGGCACCCGCGGCCGTCCGCAGCCAGCGCGTGCCCTGGGCCGCACCCGCCCCGACCTCGAGCACGCGTGCCCCGCGCACGTCGCCGAGGAGGTGGGCGTCGGCCTCGCGCACGCCCTCGGGGCACCACAGGAGGTCGGCGGCGCCGAGGAAGTCGCCGTGCTCGTCGAGGTAGTCCTCGGCGTTCGCGTCCCACCAGCGGCGGGCGGCGCGGCCGCCCTGCTCGGTGGGCACGTCGTGGTAGCCGGCAGCGGCGAGGGCGTCCAGCGGGTCGTCCGACATGGCACCCAGTGTCCCCGACGCACGATCCGTACCGATGCGTAACACCAGCGTGACACGGCACACCTAGCGTCTGCCGGGTCCTGCCCGGCGTGACCCCCGTCACGCCCGACGAGAGGTGGCAGATGTGAGAAGCAGGTGGCAGTTGGTCGCCGGCAGCGTGGTGACGGCGCTCGCGCTGTCCGCGTGCGTCGCCAGCGAGCGAGACGCGGACGGCGCCGGGGACGGCGCCTCGAGCGACGGCCGGGACACGTTCATCTTCGCGGCGTCCTCCGACCCCTCGTCCCTCGACCCGGCCTTCGCGAGCGACGGCGAGACGTTCCGCGTCGCCCGGCAGATCTTCGAGGGGCTCGTCGGCGTCGAGCCGGGCACCGCCGAGCCCGCCCCGCTGCTCGCGGAGTCGTGGGAGGTGAGCGACGACGGCCTGGAGTACACCTTCGCGCTCAAGGAGGACGTCACCTTCCACGACGGCACGCCGTTCGACGCCGACGCGGTGTGCTTCAACTTCGAGCGCTGGAACAACCTCACCGGCGTCGCGCAGTCCGAGTCCCTCTCGTACTACTGGCAGAAAGTCAACGGCGGCTTCGCCTCGAGCGACGTACCGGGCCTCGACGGCACCGGCAAGTACGAGTCCTGCGAGGCCCCCGACGCGAGCACGGCCGTCGTCCACCTGAGGAGCCCGCTGCCCGAGCTCGTCGCCGCGCTGTCCCTGCCGGCGTTCTCCATGCAGTCGCCCACCGCGCTCGAGGAGTACGGCGCGGACGAGGTCGGCGGCGACGGGGACGCGCCGGTCCTCCCGGAGTACGCGACGGCGCACCCGACGGGCACCGGACCGTTCGTCTTCGACTCCTGGTCCCAGGGCGAGGAGGTCGTCCTCACCGCGTACGACGACTACTGGGGTGAGCAGGGTCAGGTCCGCCGCATCGTCTTCCCCGTCATCTCCGACGCCACCGCGCGCCGGCAGGCGCTGCAGGCCGGGGACATCGACGGCTACGACCTCGTCGGTCCGGCGGACGTCGCGGCGCTCGAGGAGGAGGGGTACCAGATCGTCCACCGCGAGCCGTTCAACGTCCTTTACCTCGGCATGAACCAGGCGAACCCCGACCTCGCCGACGTGCGCGTGCGGAAGGCGATCGCGCACGCCATCGACAAGGACGCCCTCGTCGCCCAGACCCTCCCCGAGGGCACCGAGGTCGCGACGAACTTCGTGCCGCCGTCGGTCGTCGGCTGGAACGAGGACGTGACGACCTACCCGTACGACCCGGAGAAGGCCAAGGCGCTGCTCGCCGAGGCCGGCAAGACCTCGCTGACCGTCGACTTCAACTACCCGACGAACGTCTCCCGGCCGTACATGCCGACCCCCGAGCAGGTCTTCACCGCGATCGAGGCGGACCTGCAGGCCGTCGGCATCACCGTCAACGCGGTGCCGGACCCGTGGAGCCCGGACTACCTCGACCGCATCCAGGGCGGCCCCGACCACGGGCTGCACCTGCTCGGGTGGACCGGCGACTACAACGACACCTACAACTTCATCGGCGTGTTCTTCGGGGCGCCGTCGAACGAGTGGGGCTTCGACGACCCGGCGCTGTTCGCGGCCGTCAACGACGCGCGGTACGTCGCCGACACCGATGCCCAGCGAGCGGCGTACGAGGCGGCGAACGCCGCGATCATGGACGCCCTGCCCGGCGTCCCGCTCGCGCACCCCGTGCCGTCCCTCGCCTTCACGCAGAAGGTCAAGGGGTACCCGGCGTCGCCGGTCCAGGACGAGGTCTACAACGTCATCACCCTGGACGACTGAGGGCCGCCGTGACCCGACTCGTCCTGCAGCGCCTCGCCCTGCTCGTCCCGACGCTGCTCGGGCTCTCGGTCCTGCTGTTCCTGTGGGTGCGTGCTCTCCCGGGAGGTCCGGCGACGGCCCTCCTGGGGGAGCGCGCCACCCCCGACGCCGTCGAGCGCATCAACCGGCTCTACGGCTTCGACCGCCCCCTGCCCGAGCAGTACGTCACGTGGGTCGGGCAGCTCGCGCAGGGCAACCTCGGGGTCTCGACGCGCACCGGGCGGCCGGTCCTCGAGGAGTTCCTCGCACGGTTCCCGGCGACGATCGAGCTCTCGCTCGTCGCGCTGCTCGTCGCGGTCGGCGTCGGCATCCCCCTGGGGTACGTCGCCGCCCGTCACCAGGGCCGCCCGGTCGACCACCTCGCGGTCGTCACCTCGCTGCTCGGGGTGACCGTTCCGGTGTTCTTCCTCGCGTTCCTCCTCAAGTGGCTCTTCGCCGTGCAGCTCGGCTGGTTCCCGTCCGCCGGGCGGCAGGACCCGACGATGGTCGCCACCCACCCCACCGGCTTCTACGTCCTCGACGGGCTGCTCACGGGGGAGTGGGACGCGAGCTGGGACGCGTTCGTCCACCTCCTGCTGCCGGCGCTCGCGCTCGGGTCGATCCCGCTCGCGATCATCGCCCGCATCACCCGCTCCTCGGTCATCGACGTGCAGCACGCCGACTACGTGCGCACCGCGCGGGCGAAGGGCATGTCACGCGGGCACCTGCGAGGCCGGGTCATCCTCCACAACGCGATGCTGCCGGTCTCGACGACGGTCGGGCTGCAGGTCGGGCTGCTGCTCTCCGGGGCGGTCCTCACCGAGACGGTCTTCGCCTTCCCCGGGATCGGCAAGTTCCTCGCCGACTCGATCTTCGACCTCGACTACGCCGTCCTGCAGGGGTTCATCCTGCTCGTCGCCGTCGTCTACGCACTCGTGAACCTGGCGGTGGACGTGTCGTACGGACTCATCGACCCGAGGATGCGGACGCGATGAGCGCCCCCGAGGCCGTCGAGGCGGTGGCGGCGCCGGTCGACGCGGCGCGCGCCCTCGGCGACGAGCGCCGCGCGGGGGAGGCGCTGTGGCGGGTCGCCGCGCGGCGGCTGCGACGCGACCCGGTCGCCGTCCTCGGTGCCGTCATCGTCACGGCGTTCGTCCTCGTCGCCGTGCTCGCCCCGCTCCTCGCGGCCTACCCGGAGGGTGCGCTGCCCGGGCGCGCTCAGGTGCGCCCCACCTTCATCCCCGGGCCGTCGGCCGAGCACCCCCTCGGCCTCGACCGCTACGGGGCCGACGTGCTCTCCCAGCTCATCTGGGGCGCGCGCGCGTCGCTGCTCGTCGGCGTGCTGTCGACGCTGCTCGGGCTCGCGGGCGGGCTCGTCGTCGGCCTCGTCGCCGGTGCGTTCGGCGGCTGGGTCGACTCCACGGCGATGCGCTTCGTCGACCTCATGCTCGCCGTGCCGAGCCTGCTGCTCGCGGTCTCGATCGCCGCGGTCGCGGGGCAGACGCCCGCGGCCGTCGTCATCGCCATCGGGGCCGTCCAGGTCCCGGTGTTCGCCCGGCTGCTGCGCGGGTCGATGCTCGCCCAGCGCGGCCAGGACTACGTGCTCGCCGCGCGCGCCCTCGGCCTGTCCCGGCGCACCGTGACGATGAGCCACGTCCTCCCCAACAGCATCTCGCCCGTCATCGTGCAGGCGACGCTGCTGCTCGCGACCGCCGTCATCGAGGCCGCCGCGCTGTCGTTCCTCGGGCTCGGCGGCGGGCGCCCGACGACCGCCGAGTGGGGCCGGATGCTCGTCGCGGCGCAGAACGAGCTGTCGATCGCCCCCCGCCTCGCCCTGCTGCCCGGGCTGTGCATCAGCGTGACCGCGCTCGGGTTCACCCTCCTCGGAGAGTCCCTCCGCCAGGCGCTCGACCCCCGCTCCCGGAGGCGATGACATGACGACATCTGCGCTGCTCAGCCTGCGCGACCTCGAGGTGACGTTCCGCACCGAGGCCGGGATGACGACCGCCGTCCGCGGCGTGTCCTTCGACGTCCACCCCGGGCAGACCGTCGCCGTCGTCGGGGAGTCCGGCTCGGGGAAGTCGACGACGGCGGCGGCCGTCATCGGCCTGCTCGCCGGCAACGGGGCCGTCACCGGTGGGCAGATCCTCTTCGAGGGCCGGGACCTCGCGCAGGTGCGGCCCGAGGAGCTGGCCGCGCTGCGTGGCTCGCGCATCGGTCTGGTCCCGCAGGACCCGATGACCAACCTCAACCCCGTGCGGCGCGTCGGCGCCCAGGTCGACGAGGTCCTCGAGGACAACGGCGTGGCGCGCGGACGGGCCGCGCGCTCGCGGACCGTCGAGCTGCTCGCGGAGGCCGGGCTGCCCGACGCGGCGCAGCGCGTCCAGCAGTACCCGCACGAGTTCTCCGGCGGGATGCGCCAGCGTGCGCTGCTCGCCATGGGCCTGGCCGCACGTCCGGCGCTCCTCATCGCCGACGAGCCGACCTCGGCGCTCGACGTCACGGTGCAGCGCACGATCCTCGACGGCCTGGAGGACCTCACCGACCGGCTCGGGGTGGCCGTGCTCCTCATCACCCACGACCTCGGGCTCGCGGCCGAGCGTGCCGACCGGGTCGTCGTCATGTACCGCGGGGAGGTCGTCGAGCAGGGGGAGGCGCGCACCGTCCTCACGTCACCACAGCACGAGTACACGCGCCGGCTGCTCGCGGCCGCACCGTCCCTCGCCTCGCGCCGCCTCGAGCTGACCCGGCAGGAGGGCGCCGACGCCACCGAGCCGGGCGGCGAGGTGCCGCACCCGTCACCGGGACCGGAGGCCGCACCTGCGATCGTCGAGGTCGAGCACGTGACGAAGGTCTTCCGCACCCGCGGTCGGGGCCTGCTCGGGCGCCCCGTCGAGGTCGTCGCCGTCGACGACGTCAGCCTCGTCGTGCCGCGCGGCCGGACGGTCGCGGTCGTCGGGGAGTCCGGCTCGGGGAAGTCGACGACCGCGCGCATGGTGCTCGACCTCATGGCGCCGACGTCCGGCACCATCCGGTTCGACGGGGTCGAGCTCGGGGCGCGGGACCGCGCGGCCGAGGCCGCCTTCCGGCGGCGTGTGCAGCCGATCCTCCAGGACCCCTACTCGTCCCTCGACCCCCTCTTCACGGTCTACCGGACCGTCGAGGAGCCGTTGCGGGCGCACCGGCTCGGCGACGCGGCGTGGCGACGCGAGCGCGTGCGCGAGCTGCTCGACCAGGTCGCACTGCCGCCCGAGCTCCTGCGTCGGTACCCGGCCGAGCTCTCCGGCGGCCAGCGCCAACGAGTGGCCATCGCCCGCGCCCTCGCGCTCGAGCCCGAGATCGTCGTGTGCGACGAGCCCGTCTCGGCGCTCGACGTCGTCGTGCAGGCCCAGATCCTGCGGCTGCTCGTCGAGCTGCAGGAGCGGCTCGGGCTCTCCTACCTCTTCATCAGCCACGACCTCGCGGTCGTGCGGCAGGTCGCGCACCACGTCTGCGTCATGCAGGGCGGCCGGGTCGTCGAGCAGGGGCCGGTCGAGGAGGTCTTCACGGCCCCCCGGACCGCGTACACCCGGGCGCTGCTCGACGCCATCCCCGGCAGGGACCTCGATCTCGCCCCCGCCGGCTGAGCGGCGGGTGCGGCATGCCATGCGGATCAGGCCGTTGTCCAGGACCGATGGTGCGCTGCGGCGCGTCACGCCTCGCTACTGTGGAGGCAGCGGCACGCGTCGGAGCGTGCCCCGCCCGCGGCAACCGGGCGCGACCCCGAACGAGGAGCTGTAGTGCGAGTCGGTCTGCTCACGGGTGGCGGCGACGTCCCCGGTCTCAACGCCGCGATCCGTGCGGTGGTCAAGCGTGGCGTCGGCGAGCACGGCCACTCGATCATCGGGTTCCGCAACGGCTGGAAGGGCGTCGTCGACGGTGACGTCATGCCGCTGTCGCGCCAGCACATCCGCAACGTGCTGCCGACCGGGGGCACGCTCCTCGGCACCGCCCGGTTCCACCCGCACGCGTCCGACGGCGGTCTCGACGCCGCGCTCGCGACCCTCGAGGCGGAGCGCATCGAGGCGCTCATCTGCATCGGCGGCGACGGCACGCTCAACGCGGCGAGCAAGGTCGCCGAGGCGGGCGTCAAGGTCGTCGGGATCCCCAAGACGATCGACAACGACGTGTGGGGCACCGACGCGTCGATCGGCTTCGACACGGCGGTGAGCATCGCGACCGAGGCGATCGACCGGATCCACACGACCGCGGAGTCGCACAACCGGGTCATGGTCGTCGAGGTCATGGGCCGGCACGCCGGCTGGATCGCGGTGACCTCCGGCATCGCCGGCGGGGCGGAGCTCGTGCTCGCACCCGAGGAGCCGTTCGACATCGCCCGCATCGAGCGCTTCCTCAAGCACCGGCACCGCGCGCACGCGAGCTTCTCGATCGTCGTCGTCGCGGAGGGCGCGGTCCCGGCGGAGGGCTCGTCGATGAGCTACCAGACCCGGGTGGGCAAGTACGGCGAGATCGTCGCCGGCGCGATCGGGGAGAGCCTCAAGGCCGAGATCGAGGAGCGCACGGGGTTCGACACCCGCGTGACGGTGCTCGGCCACACCCAGCGCGGCGGCGTGCCGACCGCGGCCGACCGCATCCTCGCCTCGCGCTTCGGCGTGGCGGCGATCGACGCGGTGACCGAGGGCACCTCGAACGTCATGACCGCGCTGCGCGGAGAGCGCGTCGAGCTCGTGCCGATCCACGAGGTCGCAGGTCGCGTCAAGTACGTCCCGGAGGACCTGCTGAGCGTCGCGCGCGCACTCGCCTGACGGCTGCGCCGGAGGCCGCCGACCGCCTTTGCCGAGCAGGGCGGCCACCCGATAGGGTGGACGGCGGTGCCGCACGCCCTCGTGCGACCCCACGAGCACGTCCGCCGGCCCGCAGCGTCACCATCCGCGGCGCAGCGAGCCGGTCGAGGTGCAGCCCGGGAACACCCGGGCGGTCGTCGTGGTTGAACCACGACGTCCCATCCCTGTCCGACCTACTTCCTGTCCGCATCGGAGCCCACCACTACATGAGCATCTCCACTCCCGCGAAGCCCGCCAGCCCGCAGGTCGCGGTGAACGACATCGGTTCGGCCGAGGACTTCCTCGCCGCGATCGACGCCACCATCAAGTACTTCAACGATGGCGACATCGTCGAGGGCACCATCGTCAAGGTCGACCGTGACGAGGTCCTGCTCGACATCGGTTACAAGACCGAGGGCGTCATCCCCTCCCGTGAGCTGTCCATCAAGCACGACGTGGACCCCGGTGAGGTCGTCAAGGTCGGCGACGAGGTCGAGGCCCTGGTCCTCCAGAAGGAGGACAAGGAAGGCCGGCTGATCCTGTCCAAGAAGCGCGCTCAGTACGAGCGGGCGTGGGGCACGATCGAGAAGATCAAGGAGGAGGACGGCGTCGTCACCGGCACCGTCATCGAGGTCGTCAAGGGCGGCCTCATCCTCGACATCGGTCTGCGCGGCTTCCTCCCGGCGTCGCTCGTCGAGATGCGTCGTGTCCGCGACCTCCAGCCGTACGTCGGCAAGGAGATCGAGGCGAAGATCATCGAGCTCGACAAGAACCGCAACAACGTCGTGCTGTCGCGGCGTGCGTGGCTCGAGCAGACGCAGTCGGAGGTGCGCTCCACCTTCCTGCAGACGCTGCAGAAGGGCCAGGTCCGGCCCGGTGTCGTGTCCTCGATCGTCAACTTCGGTGCGTTCGTCGACCTCGGCGGCGTGGACGGGCTCGTGCACGTCTCCGAGCTGTCCTGGAAGCACATCGACCACCCGTCCGAGGTCGTCGAGGTCGGCCAGGAGGTCACGGTCGAGGTGCTCGAGGTCGACTTCGACCGCGAGCGCGTCTCCCTGTCGCTCAAGGCGACGCAGGAGGACCCGTGGCAGGCGTTCGCCCGGACGCACGCCATCGGCCAGGTCGTCCCCGGCAAGGTCACCAAGCTCGTCCCGTTCGGTGCGTTCGTGCGCGTCGAGGACGGCATCGAGGGCCTCGTCCACATCTCGGAGCTGGCCGTGCGCCACGTCGAGATCCCGGAGCAGGTCGTGCAGGTCGGCGACGACGTCTTCGTCAAGGTCATCGACATCGACCTCGAGCGTCGCCGCATCTCGCTGTCGCTCAAGCAGGCGAACGAGGGCTTCGACCCCGAGTCGGACGACTTCGACCCCGCGCTGTACGGCATGGCGGCCGAGTACGACGAGCAGGGGAACTACAAGTACCCCGAGGGCTTCGACCCGACGACGAACGAGTGGCTCGAGGGCTTCGAGGCCCAGCGCGAGGCGTGGGAGGCCCAGTACGCGGCCGCGCACGCGCGCTGGGAGGCGCACCGCAAGCAGGTCGCCGCGGCGGCCCAGGCGGACGCCGAGGCCCAGACGACCGACAGCGGCGCCGTCGCCACGGCGTCCTCGTACTCGTCGGCCCCCGAGGAGGCCACGGGCACGCTCGCGTCGGACGAGGCGCTCGCCGCGCTGCGCGAGAAGCTCACGGGCAACTGACGTCGCGCGGGACCTGTCCCGCACGACGACGGCTCACGACGGCCCGCCCCCCCCCCCCCGGGGGGGGGGCCCCCCGGGCGGCGTCCCAGGGCCGGTGCGGCGGGCCGGCGGTTCGCGTCGTCGGCGAGGTCCCGGCACGATGGGGCGATGCAGAGGATCGGGCTGACCGGCGGCATCGGTGCGGGCAAGTCCGTCGCGGCGAGGAGGTTCGCCGAGCGGGGGGCGGTGGTCGTCGACGCCGACGTGCTCGCCCGGGAGGCCGTCGCGCCCGGAAGCACGGGCCTCGACGAGGTCGTCGAGGCGTTCGGTGCGGGCGTGCTGCTCCCCGACGGGACGCTCGACCGACCCGCACTCGCACGCGTCGTCTTCTCCGACCCGCAGGCGCGTGCGCGGCTCGACGCGATCGTCCACCCCGAGGTCCGTCGGCTCTCGGCCGAGCGGGAGGCCGCCGCGGTCGCGCTCGACCCGGCCGCCGTCGTCGTCCACGACATCCCGCTGCTCGTCGAGACGGGCCAGGCCGGCCGGTTCCACATGGTCGTCGTCGTCCACGCCCCGGCGGCGCTGCGGGTCGACCGGCTCGTGCGCACCCGTGGCATGGCCCCGGAGGACGCGCGCGCCCGGGTCGCCGCGCAGGCCGGCGACGACGAGCGGCTCGCGGCCGCGGACGCCGTGCTCGACGGCGCCGGGGCGGAGCAGGACCTCGAGCGCCAGGTGGACGCGCTGTGGGAGCGGCTGAGCGCGCAGGTCGAGCAGGAGCGTGCGGCCGAGGTGCTGTAGCCGGGCCGTGGACGGGCGTACAGTTCCTCCGTCAGACCGTTCGCAACGGCGCGAACGAGTGAATCCGGTCCTCAGGCACGCGAGGTCCGGGCCTCGGGCGCCGATCACATGTCGGGACGCACAGTCGGGTCCTCGTGCCGCCGAAGGGTGGTGCGCGTCGACGTAGCCGGAGGAACGATGGCACTGCAGTCGGTCGGGAGCGGGTGGGAGGCGCGTCCGCTGCAGTCCAAGGCCTCGGTGTCGGTCGCCACGGGGGCCCTCACAGCCGTGCAGGTGCTCGAGATCGCCGTGCAGGCGTCGACCGCGGTCGAGGACCGCGAGGGCTGGCTGCGGCCGGGGGAGCGCAGCGCGAACAAGCTCTCCTTCACCGTCCGTGACATGGTGCGCGAGGGCAACGAGCCGGTCCTCCACTTCGACGTCGAGGTCGACCGCGCGGTGGGTCGGGTGACGGTGCGCACGGTCATCACGAGCTACACGGTGAAGTCCTCGGGCATGAGTGCGCTCGTGCCGGTGCCGCGGCGCAAGATCGCCGGCTTCAGCGCCTACCGGACGTTCATGGAGACGTACGCCCGGATGCTGCGGGCCGCGGACCCGACGGTCAACGTCTCGTTCAGCGGCGACTGACCTCCCTCCCCGGCCACGGTCCGGGCGCCCGCCCGGTGCCGCGCGCCCGATGTCGGTGGCGGGTCGTACCGTGGGCACATGCGTCCCGTCACCGACCTGCAGCGGACCGTCGCGCCGTTCGAGGTGGTGTCCGAGTACACCCCGAGCGGTGACCAGCCGACCGCGATCGCCGAGCTCGCCGAGCGCATCCAGGCCGGCGAGAAGGACGTCGTCCTCCTCGGGGCGACCGGCACGGGCAAGTCCGCGACGACGGCCTGGCTCATCGAGCGCCTGCAGCGCCCGACCCTCGTCATGGCCCCGAACAAGACCCTCGCCGCGCAGCTCGCCACGGAGTTCCGCGAGCTGCTGCCGAACAACGCCGTCGAGTACTTCGTCTCGTACTACGACTACTACCAGCCCGAGGCGTACATCGCGCAGACGGACACGTACATCGAGAAGGACTCCTCGATCAACGAGGAGGTCGAGCGGCTGCGGCACTCGGCGACGAGCTCGCTGCTCACGCGGCGCGACGTCGTCGTGGTCGCGACGGTCTCGTGCATCTACGGCCTCGGCACGCCCCAGGAGTACGTCGACCGGATGGTCACCCTGTCCGTCGGGGACCAGGTCGACCGCGACCAGCTGCTGCGCAGGTTCGTCACCATGCAGTACACGCGCAACGACATGGCGTTCACGCGCGGGACGTTCCGGGTGCGCGGCGACACGATCGAGATCATCCCGGTCTACGAGGAGATGGCGATCCGCATCGAGATGTTCGGTGACGAGATCGAGGCGATCGCCACGCTGCACCCGCTCACCGGTGAGGTCGTGCGTTCGGAGCACCAGGTGCACGTGTTCCCGGCCACCCACTACGTCGCCGGCCCCGAGCGCATGGAGCGCGCGATCACCGGCATCGAGGCCGAGCTCGAGCAGCGCCTCGCCGAGCTCGAGCGGCAGAACAAGCTGCTCGAGGCGCAGCGTCTGCAGATGCGCACGACGTACGACATCGAGATGATGCGCCAGGTCGGCTCGTGCTCGGGGATCGAGAACTACTCGCGGCACATCGACGGCCGCAGCCCCGGCTCCGCGCCCAACACCCTGCTCGACTACTTCCCCGAGGACTTCCTCCTCGTCATCGACGAGTCCCACGTGACGGTGCCGCAGATCGGCGCGATGTACGAGGGCGACATGTCACGCAAGCGGTCCCTCGTCGACCACGGCTTCCGCCTGCCGAGCGCGGTCGACAACCGGCCGCTGCGCTGGGAGGAGTTCGTCGAGCGGATCGGGCAGACGGTCTACCTGTCGGCGACCCCCGGCGACTACGAGCTGTCGATGTCGGACGGCGTCGTCGAGCAGATCATCCGCCCCACCGGCCTCGTCGACCCGCAGGTCGTCGTCAAGCCGACGAAGGGTCAGATCGACGACCTGCTCGGCGAGATCCGCGACCGTGTCGAGAAGGACGAGCGCGTCCTCGTGACGACGCTGACGAAGAAGATGGCCGAGGACCTCACCGACTACCTCCTCGAGAAGGGCGTGCGGGTGCGGTACCTGCACTCGGAGGTCGACACGCTGCGTCGCGTCGAGCTGCTGCGCGAGCTGCGCCTCGGCGAGTACGACGTCCTCGTCGGCATCAACCTCCTGCGCGAGGGCCTCGACCTGCCCGAGGTCTCGCTCGTCGCGATCCTCGACGCCGACAAGGAGGGCTTCCTCCGCTCCGGCAAGTCGCTCATCCAGACGATCGGCCGCGCCGCCCGCAACGTGTCGGGCGAGGTGCACATGTACGCCGACAGCATCACCCCCGCGATGCGCCAGGCCCTCGACGAGACCGACCGCCGGCGCGAGAAGCAGATCGCCTACAACCTCGAGCACGGCATCGACCCGCAGCCGCTGCGCAAGCGCATCGGCGACATCACCGACATGCTCGCGCGCGAGGACGCCGACACCGCCGAGCTGCTCGGCGGTGCCGGGCGGCAGGCGAGCCGCGGCAAGGCGCCCGTCCCGGGTCTCGGCTCTCGGCCCGCGGTGCAGGACGAGCGCACCAGGCTGACGGGCGCGGCCGCGCACGAGCTCGCCGACCTCATCCAGCAGCTCACCGAGCAGATGCACGCGGCGGCCGGCGAGCTGCAGTTCGAGCTCGCCGCGCGTCTGCGCGACGAGATCTCGGGCCTGAAGAAGGAGCTCCGCCAGATGCAGGCCGCCACCGCCTGACACGTACGAGCCGCAGCCCCACCCCGAGGGAGCACCGACGGTCCGCCGGCTGCAGACCGTCGACGCGCACGGGCCGTCCGCGCTCGGTCGGTTCCGAGGGGTGCGACGGGTGACGGGGCGCCCTCCTCGGCCGTCACCTATAGTTCTCCGCGGAGGGGAGTACTCCCCGCGACGTCATCGTCATCACGGCCGGCACCGTTGTCGGCCCGGTGACGTCGGCCGCACGCACCGCCCGGCTCCACGGGCACGGGTTCGTCGGCGGAAGAGACCTCCGTCATCGAGTCGTGCCGTTGCGGAGGTCTGTCCGTTGGATGTTCCTGTCTGGGTGTGGGCGATCACCGTCGCCGCCATCATCGTCATGCTGCTCGTCGACTACGTCGGGCACGTGCGCTCGCCGCACGAGCCGACGCTGCGCGAGTCGGCCCTGTGGTCGGCCGCCTACGTCGGGGTGGCCCTCGTGTTCGGCGTCGTCGTGTGGGCCGTCTGGGGCCACACCTACGGTGCGGAGTACTTCGCCGGGTACGTGACGGAGAAGAGCCTGTCGGTCGACAACCTCTTCGTCTTCGTCCTCATCATGGCGAGCTTCCGCGTCCCCCGGCGCTTCCAGCAGAAGGTGCTGCTCATCGGCATCACCATCGCGCTCGTCCTGCGGACGGTCTTCATCTTCCTCGGCGCCGCGATGATCGAGAACCTCTCGTGGATCTTCTACATCTTCGGCGGGTTCCTCCTCTACACCGCCTGGACGCAGATCCGCTCGGGCAGCGAGGCCGAGGGCGAGTTCCACGAGAACGCCGTGCTGCGCTGGACCCGCCGGGCGTTCCCGACGACCGACGACTACGTCGGTGACCGCCTCACCGTGCGTCGTGACGGAAAGCGGTTCATCACGCCGATGCTCATCGTCATGATCGCGATCGGCACCGCGGACATCATCTTCGCCGTCGACTCGATCCCCGCGATCTTCGGGCTCACGCAGGAGACGTACCTCGTCTTCACCGCCAACGCGTTCTCGCTGCTCGGCCTGCGCCAGCTCTTCTTCCTCATCGACGGCCTGCTCGACAAGCTCGTCTACCTGTCGTACGGCCTCGGTGCGATCCTCGCGTTCATCGGCGTCAAGCTCGTCATCCACGCGCTGCACACCAACGAGCTGCCGTTCATCAACGGCGGTGAGCACGTGACGGCGGTGCCCGAGATCAACACGTGGGTCTCCCTCGGGTTCATCATCGTCACGCTCACGCTCACGACGGTCCTGTCGCTACGTCGCACGAGGCGGGACGCGCTGGCGGCGGTGTCCTCCCAGGAGGCGACGCTCGGCGTGCACCGCGACGCCCCCGAGGGGAGCGAGGGCACGGGCGAGCGGGACTGAGACCCGTCCGCGGCGGGCGGCCCGCGTGGTGC
>JAEXEM010000133.1 GCA_023401045.1 Actinomycetes bacterium | reverse complement strand
ACCGGCACACCGGCGCCTGACCGCCCTCGCCGTGGTGCTCGTCGAACCCGGCCACCTGCACCCACGTGACGCACGCGTCGGCCGGCAGCCCCGCGCGCTGCCACGTGAGCACGGACGCGCCGACGAGGTCCGCGTACGGCGTGCCCGGGCCCTCGACGTGGACGTTGCGTCGCCCGTCCCCGGCCGTCGCCGACGTGTACACGACGTTGACGTGCCCGTGGACCTGCAGCACCACCCCCGCGGGCAGCTCGAGTCCGGTCGCCGTCACGCGGTAGGGCGTCGGGTCGTCGGAGGCCGCGCTCGCCGCCGTCCCCGCGCCGACGACCGTGAGGACGGCGAGAGCGGCGGTGGAGGTGAGCACGGCGGCACGGCGGGTGGGCATGAGGACCTCGGCTTCGTGGCAGCAGGGAACGACGGGGGAGGGCAGGCGGGAGCGCCGGGGGACGGCGTCGACCGGCGGGGCCCAGGGCGCCGGCGGCGTCGTCGCCCCCGGCTGACCTGGGCATCCGGAGGTTATCGGGCAGAACGGGCGAACCGGGTGAGAAAGGCGTGAGAGTCCTGCCGGGCGGGGTGGTCGTGCCCGGTTTCACCCGGTGCGCCGACGGCTGGACGGGTGGTGGACACCCACCACGGGTGACGGCCCGCCGCCGGTACGCTGGGGCCGTCTGCCGACCTGCGGCGCGGGACCTGCGCGGGCGAGCCGCCCCCCGGACCCGGCCTCCACCGAGGGAACCGATGACCACCGCACCTGCGCGCCCCGACGCCGCTCAGCACACCTCCGACACCGTCGAGCACGCCGCCGCCACCCCCGACGTCGAGCAGCCGTACGCCGAGCTCGGTCTCAAGCCCGACGAGTACCAGCGGATCCGCGACATCCTCGGGCGTCGGCCCACCGCGGCCGAGCTCGCCATGTACTCGGTCATGTGGTCCGAGCACTGCTCGTACAAGTCCTCGAAGGTGCACCTGCGCCAGTTCGGCGAGAAGACGACGCCGGCGATGAAGGAGCACCTGCTCGTCGGCATCGGCGAGAACGCGGGCGTCGTCGACATCGGCGACGGCTGGGCCGTCACCTTCAAGGTCGAGTCGCACAACCACCCGTCGTACGTCGAGCCCTACCAGGGCGCCGCGACGGGCGTCGGCGGCATCGTCCGCGACATCATCTCGATGGGCGCCCGCCCGGTCGCCGTCATGGACCAGCTGCGCTTCGGTGCCGTCGACCACCCCGACACCGCGCGCGTCGTCCACGGCGTCGTCGCCGGCGTCGGGGGGTACGGGAACTCGCTCGGCCTGCCGAACATCGGCGGTGAGCTCGTCTTCGACGCGTCCTACCAGGGCAACCCGCTCGTCAACGCGCTGTGCCTCGGCGTGCTGCGCCACGAGGACATCCACCTCGCCAACGCCTCGGGCGTCGGCAACAAGGTCGTCCTCTTCGGTGCCCGCACCGGCGGCGACGGCATCGGCGGCGCCTCCATCCTCGCCTCGGAGACCTTCGACGACACCAAGCCGTCGAAGCGCCCGTCGGTGCAGGTCGGCGACCCGTTCATGGAGAAGGTGCTCATCGAGTGCTGCCTCGAGCTCTACGCGGCGAAGGTCGTCGAGGGCATCCAGGACCTCGGTGCGGCGGGCATCTCCTGCGCGACGAGCGAGCTCGCGTCCAACGGTGACGGCGGCATGCACGTCGACCTCGAGAACGTCCTGCTGCGCGACCCCACCCTCACCGCCGGCGAGATCCTCATGTCGGAGTCGCAGGAGCGGATGATGGCGGTCGTCCGGCCCGAGAAGCTCGACGAGTTCCTCGCCATCACCGCGAAGTGGGACGTCGAGACCGCCGTCATCGGCGAGGTCACCGGCACCGGCCGCCTGACGATCGACCACTTCGGCCAGCGCATCGTCGACGTCGACCCGAGGACCGTCGCGCACGAGGGCCCGGTCTACGACCGCCCGTACGCCCGCCCGGCCTGGCAGGACGCGCTCGTCGCGGACTCCGTCAGCACCCCGGAGGGTGCAGCCCGGTACGCGCGCCCGGAGACCGGCGAGGAGCTGCGGGCGACGCTGCTGCGTCTGCTCGGCTCGCCGAACCTCGCCTCGCCGGCCTGGGTGACGGACCAGTACGACCGCTTCGTCCAGGGCAACACCGCGCTCGCGCAGCCCGACGACTCCGGCGTCGTGCGCGTCGACGAGAGCACCGGACTCGGCGTCGCGCTCGCGACCGACGCGAACGGCCGGTACACCAAGCTCGACCCGTACACCGGGGCCCAGCTCGCGCTCGCCGAGGCGTACCGCAACGTCGCCACCGTCGGTGCGCGCCCGATGGCGGTGACCGACTGCCTCAACTTCGGCAGCCCCGAGCACCCCGACACGATGTGGCAGCTCGTCGAGGCGATCCGTGGCCTCGCCGACGCCTGCCAGGTCCTCGAGGTCCCGGTGACCGGCGGCAACGTGTCGCTCTACAACGGCACGGGCGAGCCCGGCCAGATCGACTCCGCCATCCACCCGACGCCCGTCGTCGGTGTGCTGGGCGTGCTCGACGACGTCGCCGACGCGGTGCCCTCGGGGTGGACCGCGCCCGGCCAGGCCGTCTACCTGCTCGGCACGACGCGCGCCGAGCTCGACGGCTCCGCGTGGGCCGACGTCGTCCACGACCAGCTCGGCGGGGTGCCGCCGCGCGTCGACCTCGACGCCGAGCGCCGGCTCGCGCAGGTGCTCGTGCCCGCGGCGCGCGACGAGCTCGTCGACTCCGCGCACGACCTGTCCGAGGGCGGGCTCGCGCTCGCGCTCGTCGAGTCGAGCCTGCGGTACGGCGTCGGCGTGCAGGTCGACCTCGCCCCGCTGTGCGAGCGCGACGGCGTGACGCCGTTCGAGGCGCTGTTCTCCGAGTCCCAGGCCCGCGTCCTCGTCGCGGTGCCGCGCTCGGAGGAGGTCCGGCTGCTCGACCTGTGCACGGCCCGCGGCGTGCCCGCGCTGCGCCTGGGCGAGACCGCCGAGACGTGCTCGCCCGGTGCCGGTGCACCCTCCGACGACGCGGACCACGCCCACGAGGCCGCCGTCGAGGTCGCCGGGCTGTTCACGCTGCCGCTCAGCGAGGCCCGTGAGGTGTGGGAGTCGACGCTCCCGCGTCTCTTCGGCTGACGCACTCTCGGCTCGCGCGCGAACGCGCGACCCACGACGCCCCTGCCCGCCTCGGCGGGCAGGGGCGTCGTCGTACCCGGGCGCTGCCGCAC
>JAEXEM010000112.1 GCA_023401045.1 Actinomycetes bacterium | reverse complement strand
GACATGGTTCCTCCTGCGGATGGTGGGCGGGGTGGCGGGCCGGGTGGTGCGCTCCTCCTCGCAACCGCGCGGCCCCCGCAACCCTTCCGGACGGCTCAGGGCCGACGGACCTCCTGCTGCTCCGCGTCCGGGGCGCCGGCCTGCTCGTCGCCCCCCGTCGCCGCGTCGGAGAACACCTGCCACACCGGCCCGGCGACGAACCACACGACCATGACGAGGGTCGCGCGCCCCGCCCAGCCGAGCAGCGTCTCGCGCTGCGTCGCGTCGTCGGCGATGAGCAGGAGGACCCCGAGGATCGCCACGGACACGACCCACGCGAGCACGACGCGCAGCCAGAGCCGGAGCTCGTGGACGACGCTCGCCCGCCCGCGCCTCGGCGCCCGCGGCGGCCGCGGCCCGTCGAAGAAGCGCCACGCGACCCACCCGTCGACCTTCTGCACCGTGTACTTCCCGAACGCGACGGTGAACCCGAGGTAGAGCGCCGCCAGCCCGTGCGTCCACGTCGCCTCGGCGCCGCGCAGCAGGTCGGTGACGGTGGCGACGAGCAGGACCACCTCGATGAGCGGCTCGCACAGCAGCAGCACGGTCGACAGCCGGCGACGGCGCAGGACGTACCGCGCGACGACGGCCGCGGCGAGGAACACCCAGAACGCGACCTCGCACGCGACGACCAGCGCGGCGACGGGGTGGTCGCTGACCCACTCGACGATCTCCATGCCCCGACGGTCCCGTCCGCGGGCCCGGCACCGCCTCGGGCGGACGGACCGAGCTGCCGGCACGACCTCCTCCGTCCGGAGGAGATCCGCAGGTCACGGACGTGCTGGGATGGGCACATGGTCACGCCCCACCGCCTCGCCGCGCTCGGGCGGTGGGTGCGCAACCCGCCGCACGGGCCGTCGGCCGACCGGGCGTACTCGGTGGGCATCCTGCTCGCCGGGCTGACGCTGCTCGCGCTCGACGTGCAGATGCTCGGGACCGACCAGCCGGTCGTCGAGCCGCCCGGCGGCGCGCTGCTGTGGCAGACCGTCGTCCTGCTGCTCGGCACGACCGTCCTCCTGCTCAAGCGGCGGCGCCCGGTCGCGGTGCTCGTGGCGGTCACCGTGCTCGTCGCGGCGGACGTCACGCTCGGCGGCAGCCTCGGCATGTACCTCGTCCTCTTCGACGCGCTCTTCACGGTCGCACGGGCGGCCGGACGACGGGCGCGCGCGACCGTGCTCGCCGTGCTCGTCGCCCTCGTGCTGGGGGTGCTCGTCGCCACCGTCCTCGCCGGGATGCCGGCACGGGACGTCGTCCAGCTCACGCTCGTCGCCGGGTCGCTCCTGCTGCCGCCGTGGTGGTGGGGCTCGGACGTGCGCCGCTCGGAGGTGCTCGTCGCCGAGCAGTCACGCCGCGCGGACGCCGAGCGGGCCCGCGCCGACCTGGCGCGCGCGCACGCCGACGACGTCGCCCGCATCGCCGCGCTCGACCGGGACCGGGCCGTGCAGGAGGAGCGCACCCGGATGGCACGCGACCTGCACGACGTCGTCGCCGGGCACATGTCGGCCGTCGCCATCCACACCGAGGCCGCGCTGGCCGGCCCGCCGGAGCCGGGCAGGGACCGTGCGGCGCTCGCCGCGGCCCGTACCGGCGCCCTCGACGCCCTCACGGAGATGCGCGCGATGATCCTCGTCCTGCGCGAGGGCGCCGCCCCGGACGACGTCGTCGCTCCGCCCGGGCTGGCGCGGGCCGACGACCTCGACGTCGATGTCGTCGGCGACGTGCCCTCGGAGCTGCCCGCCGCCGTCGACCACACCGCGTTCCGCATCCTCCAGGAAGCCGCGACGAACGCCCGCAAGCACGGTGCGGGCCGGGCCCGGGTGCGCGCCACCTGCGAGGCCGGTGCGCTGCTGCTCGTCGCGGAGAACCCGCTGCGCGACGACGACGCGCCGCCGGCCGACCCGGCCCTCAGCTCCGCGACCGGGCTCGTGACGATGCGTGAGCGCGCCGTCGCCCTCGGCGGCACGCTCACCGCCGGACCCGTGGGCACCACCTGGCAGGTGCGCGCCCGGCTCCCTCTCACCCCGACGGAGGTCCCGTGACGAGCGTGCGAGTGCTCCTCGCCGACGACCACGCCGCGATCCGTGCCGGCCTGCGGCTGCTGCTCGAGGGGTCCGGGCAGGTCGAGGTCGTCGGCGAGGCCGCCGACGGCGAGGTCGCGGTGCGGCAGGCCCGCGCGCTGCGCCCGGACGTCGTCCTCATGGACGTGCGGATGCCCGGCACCGACGGCATCACCGCGACCGAGGCGATCGTCGGCGAGCGCCTCGCGGACGTCGTCGCGCTCACGACGTTCGACCTCGACGAGTACGTGCTCGGGATGGTGCGCGCCGGGGCCGCCGGGTTCCTCCTCAAGTCCGTCGGGGCGGCCGAGCTCGTCGACGCCGTCCGCCGGGTCGCGGCGGGCGAGGGCGTGCTCGCGCCGGAGGTGACACGGCGGCTGCTCGAGGCGGTCGCGTCGACGACCCCTCCTCCACCGCCGGCGGCCGACGGGCTGCTCGACGGCCTCACCACCCGGGAGCGCGACGTCCTCGACGGCCTCGCCGACGGCCTGTCGAACGCGCAGATCGCCGAGCGGCTCGTGGTGTCCGAGACGACCGTGAAGTCGCACGTCAGCCACGTGCTGGCCAAGCTCGGGGTGAGCACCCGGCTGCAGGCGGGGGTGCTGGCTCGCGACGCCCGGCGGGGGTGACGGCGGCCGCCCCGGGGCGCAGGATGGCCCCGTGACCTCCGTCGGCACCGTCCACCACCTCGAGCTGTGGGTCCCCGACCTCGCGCGGGCGCAGCAGTCGATCGGCTGGATGCTGGGCGAGCTCGGGTACCGCGTGCAGGACACGTGGCCGACGGGCTGCACATGGGTGCTCGGGGCGACGTACGTCGTCCTCGAGTCCGGCCCGGACCTGCGCGGCGACGAGCACGACCGGCGCCGCCCGGGGCTCAACCACCTCGCGTTCCACGCCGGGACGCCGGCCGACGTCGACGACCTCGGGCAGCGCGCCCTCGAGCACGGCTGGTCGGCGCTGTTCGCCGAGCGCTACCCGTACGCGGGCGGCCCGCACCACTACGCGGCCTACCTGGAGAACGCCGACGGGTTCGAGGTGGAGCTCGTCGCCACGGCGTGACGCCGCCGCACCCGGCCGGTGCGGCACCGGCCGGGCGGGCGACGTCAGGCCGACCAGGGCACCTCGAGGTCGAGCACCCACGTGACACCGACGCGGTCGGTGAGCATGCCGTAGAGCGGGGACCAGGCCGCTTCCGCGAGCGGCACCCGGACCTGCGCACCGTCGGCGAGCCCGTCCCAGTACCGGCGCAGCTCGTCGGCGTCGGTGCCGCGGACCGAGACGTACACGGCGTTCGTGCCGGGCTCGTGCGGGGTGTGCCCGGGCACGTCGTACGCCATGACGCGGAACCCGTCGGGCGAGGCGACCTGGCCCCACATCACCTCGTCGGCCTCGGCGGGGTCGGTGACGGCACCGGCCTGGGCGTACGTGACGGCGGTGAGGTCACCGCCGAAGGCGGTGCGGTAGAGCTCGAGCGCCTCCCGGGCGCGGCCGCGGAAGTTGAGGTGGGTCGTGGTGGTGACGGTCATGACGTTCCTCCCTCGTCGTGCCGGGGACGTCCCGGCGAGGACCACGCTGCCCGCCCATCAGGTCAGTTCGTGTCCTCATGAACGACTAGGTTCGGTGTCATGAGCGCGTCGGGGACGACCACGGCACGGCTGCTGCGGCTGCTGTCGCTGCTGCAGACGCCGCGCGACTGGCCCGGCCCCGCTCTCGCCGAGCGCCTCGACGTCAGCGAGCGCACCGTCCGGCGCGACGTCGACCGGTTGCGCTCGATGGGCTACCGCATCCACGCCGACCGCGGCTCCGTCGGCGGCTACCGGCTCGAGGCGGGCGCCGAGCTGCCACCCCTCCTGCTCGACGAGGACCAGGTGACGGCGATCGCGGTGGCGCTGCAGGGTGCGCCGCTGCTCGGCACGGGCGTCGACGAGGCGGCCGAGCGCGCGCTCGGGACGATCCGCCGCGTCATGCCGCCCCGGCTGCGGCGCCGCGCCGACGCGCTGCGCTTCGAGAC
>JAEXEM010000082.1 GCA_023401045.1 Actinomycetes bacterium | reverse complement strand
CGCGTCGGCCTGCCGGGTGGGGTCCGTCGCGTCGGCCTGCCGGGTGGGGTCCGTCGCGTCGGCCTGCCGGGTGGGATCCGCCGCACCGGCGTGCTGGACGGCCTCCGCTCCCGCCGGTCAGCCGGTCGTGCCCGCCGCGTGCCCCAGCACGGTCGTGAGGAGGCGCAGCGCGCCCGCCTTGTCGAGCGGGTCGTTGCCGTTGCCGCACTTGGGGGACTGCACGCAGCCCGGGCAACCGTTCGGGCACGGGCACGCGGCGATCGCGTCCCGGGTCGCGGCCAGCCACGTCGGCCCGAGCTCGAAGCCCCGCTCCGCGAACCCCGCGCCCCCCGGGTGACCGTCGTGGACGAAGACCGTCGCATGGCCCGTGTCGGGGTGGACGACGGTGGAGAGCCCGCCGAGGTCCCAGCGGTCGCACGTGGCCAGCAGCGGCAGCAGGCCGATCGAGGCGTGCTCCGCGGCGTGCAGGGAGCCGGGCGCCGTCTCGAGCGTCACGCCCGCCGCCTCGAGCACCTCGGCGGGCGCCGTCCACCAGACCGCCGTCGTGCGCAGGGTCCGGGCGGGCAGGTCGAGCTCGTGGGTCGAGAGCACCTGGAGGTCGGGGATGCGCTTGCGCTGGTACCCGACGACCTGCTCGGTCACGTCGACCTGCCCGAACCCCCAGGTCACCGGCCCCCACGGCACCTCGCGCTCGACGTCGACGATCGACGTCGACGTCACCCACCTCGCCCACGTGCCGTGGTCGACGTCCCGCCGAGTCGCGAGAGCGACACCGTCCGCGAGACGGAGGTCGTCGACGACGTACGTCGTGCCGAGGTGGACGTAGACCGCACCGGGATGCACCGTCGCGTCCGCCGACGCCGCGTCGACCGTGCCGAGCAGGCGGCCCGTGCCCGTCTCGACGACCCGCACCGGCTCGCCGCCGCTGCCGCGCAGGTCCGTCATGCGGCTCGCGGGCTCGGCGTGCGTCCAGTACCAGCCGGAGCTGCGGCGACGCAGGATGCCGCGCTCGGTGAGCTCGGCGAGGAGCGCCGGCGCACGCGGACCGAACACGTCGAGCTCCTCGGCACGCAGCGGGCGCTCCGCCGCGGCCGCGCACAGGTGAGGGGCGAGGACGTACGGGTTGCCCGGATCGAAGACCGTCGCCTCCACGGGGGCGTCGAGCGCGGCCTCCGGGTGGTGGACGAGGTAGGTGTCGAGCGGGTCCTCGCGCGCCACGAGCACGACGAGACCGTCGGCGCCGGCCCGCCCGGCCCGCCCGGCCTGCTGCCACAACGACACGCGCGTCCCCGGCCACCCCGCGATGAGGACCGCGTCGAGCCCGGAGATGTCGACACCCAGCTCGAGGGCGTTCGTCGTCGCCAGCGCGCGCAGGTGCCCCGAGCGGATCGCGTGCTCGAGGGCGCGCCGCTCCTCGGGCAGGTAGCCGCCGCGGTACGACGAGACGAGCGACGGCAGCGTCGGCTCCACCCTGGCGAGGTGCGCGCGCGTGCTCGCCGCGACCGACTCCGCCGCCCGTCGGGAGCGGGTGAACGCCAGCACCCGCGCCCCCGCCGCCACGAGGTCCGCGAGCAGGTCCGCGACCTCCGAGGTGGCGGTGCGGCGCGGACGGTCCGGGACCACCTCGAGGACCGGCTCACCCGTGCCGCGTGGCCCGGACCTCACGGAGTCGTCCGGGGGGAGCGCGACGACCGTCGCCCACGGGTCCTCCTCCGGCAGCAGGTCCGCCCACGGTCCGTCGCTGCCGGGCAGCTCGGGCGGCTGCCACAGCACGACCGTCTTGCGCCCGGCCGGGGAGGTGTCCGTCGTCACCGCGTGCACCTCGTCGGCTGCGACTCCGAGCATGCGGGCCGCGCTCGCGGCCGGGTCGGACGTCGTCGCCGACGCGAGGACCGCCACCGGGGAGGCCCCGTACGCCGCCGCCAGGCGCAGCAGCCGGCGCAGCACGAGCGCGACGTGCGCCCCGAAGACGCCACGGAACGCGTGGCACTCGTCGAGCACGACGTGCGTGAGCGACGACAGGAACCGGGCCCATGACCCGTGCGACGGCAGCATCGACGCGTGGAGGAAGTCCGGGTTCGTCAGGACGACGTCGGCGTGCTCGCGCACCCACCGACGCTCGTCGCGCGGGGTGTCGCCGTCGCAGGTCGCGACCCGCACGTCCCGCGCACCCGAGGCGGCGAGCAGCCGCTCCAGCCCGACGAGCTGGTCACCGGCCAGCGCCTTCGTCGGGCTGAGGTAGAGCACCGCGGGGCGTCGGCGGACCGACTCGATCCGGCCCGCCGCGACGACGTCGCCACCCGCCGCGCCACGTCGGACGGCCGACAGCGCCGGGAGCCAGAAGGCCAGCGACTTGCCCGAGCCGGTCGACGTCGCGAGCACCGTGTGCCGCCCCGACCACACCGACCCGGCGGCCTCCACCTGGTGCGCCCACGGGCGCTCGACGCCCAGCGAGCGGTACCCGGCCACGAGCCCCGCGTCCGCCCACGCCGGCCAGTCGGCGCGCACGCCCTCACGGGCCGGCAGGTGGCGCACGTGCGTCGCACGCTCCGCGCGGAGACCACCGGCGAGCAGCACGTCGAGCAGCTCACCGGGACCCACCGCACCATCATCCCACCGGAGGTCACGGCCCCCGCCGTGGTGCGGGAGGATCGTCCCGTGGCAGTGATCGACCTCAACGCCGACCTCGGCGAGGGTGACGGCCCCTGGCGTCTCGAGCCGCCTGCGGACGAGGCCCTCCTCGCCCTCGTGAGCAGCGCCAACGTCGCCGCCGGGTACCACGGCGGCGACGCCGGGACGATGGCGCTCACGTGCGCCGGTGCACTGGCCCAGGGGGTCGCCGTCGGTGCGCACCCGTCGTACGACGACCGCGAGGGCTTCGGCCGACGTCGGGTCGACGTCCCGCCCGCGGTCCTCCAGGCGCAGGTCGCGGCTCAGATCGGCTCGCTCGTCGCCGTCGCTGCGACCGTCGGGGCCCGCGTCACCCACGTCAAGCCCCACGGTGCGCTCTACTCCGCCGTCGTCCACGACGAGGAGCAGGCCCGTGCCGTCGTCTCGGCCGTCGCCGCGGTCGACCCCGGTCTCGCGGTGCTCGGGCTCCCCGGCTCCCGGGTCCTCACGCTCGCCGACGACGCCGGGCTCCCGACCGTCGTCGAGGCCTTCGTCGACCGCGGCTACCGCCCCGACGGCACGCTCGTGCCGCGCGGCGAGCACGGGGCGCTCGTCACCGACCCCGCCGTCGCCGCCGAGCGGGCCGTGCGGCTCGCCGTCGACGGGGTCGTCCTCGCCGTCGACGGCACCCCCGTGCGGCTGCGCCCCGACTCGCTCTGCGTCCACTCCGACACCCCGGGCGCCGTCGCGATCGCCGGTGCCGTGCGC
>JAEXEM010000072.1 GCA_023401045.1 Actinomycetes bacterium | reverse complement strand
GCGCGAGGGTGCGCAGGTCGTCCGCCGTCGCGACCTCGCCGGCGTCGTGCGCGACGACCCGCGTCGTCCCGACCTGCAGCGCGCCCTCGGCGAGCTGCCCCGCCGCGGCGAGCAACCGGGCCTGGCGCAGCGCCGCGAGCTCCTTCTCCGACTCGCGCAGCCGTGCCATGAGCGAGGTCACCCGCTCCCCCAGCTCGTCGGGGCGAGCCCCGAGCAGGCCGGAGAGCTGGCTGACGAGCGCCCGCTCCTTCGCCTGGTACCCGTACGCGGAGTCGCCGACGAGCGCGTCGACGCGGCGCACGCCGGAGCCGATGGACGACTCGCCGAGCAGCGTGACGAGGCCGAGCTCGCCCGAGCGCCGCACGTGGGTGCCGGCGCACAGCTCGCGCGACCAGTCGCCGCCGATGGACACGACGCGCACCTCGTTGCCGTACTTCTCCCCGAACAGCGCCATCGCG
Source organism: Actinomycetes bacterium (assembly GCA_023401045.1). Taxonomy (GTDB): domain Bacteria; phylum Actinomycetota; class Actinomycetes; order Actinomycetales; family Cellulomonadaceae; genus Cellulomonas. The sequence continues at coordinate 7,663 of JAEXEM010000072.1, read as the reverse complement.
CCGAGCGCACGCGCCTCGTCGATGGCCATCGTCGCGTCCGTGACCTCGAGGTCGTCCTGCAGCCGCTCGTTGACGCGGCCCTCGATCTGCGAGAGCGAGGACGACGGCACGGCGGCCCCGGAACGGAAGTCGAAGCGCAGCCGGCTCGGGGCGTTCTCCGAGCCCGCCTGCGTCGCGGTGTCACCCAGCTCCTCGCGCAGCGCCTTGTGCACCATGTGCGTCGCGGTGTGCGCACGTGCGATGGCACGACGGCGGGCGGTGTCGATCGCCGCGGTGCCCTCGTCGCCGAGCGTGACGGTCCCGTCGACGAGCCGGCCGTGGTGCACCGACAGGCCCTTGATCGGCGCCTGCACGTCGTCGACCTCGACGATGCCGCCGCCGACCAGGCTGATCCGGCCGTGGTCGGCGAGCTGACCGCCGGCCTCCGCGTAGAAGGGCGTGACGTCGAGGACGACCTGGACGTCGGCGGGTGCGGTCGCGGACGGCGTGGGCACGCCGTCGACGAGCAGACCGACGACCTTCGACTGCACGGTCGTGTCGGTGTAGCCGACGAACGTCACCGGGCCGCCGGTGGTCGCGCCGAGCTCGGCCTGCAGCTGCTGGTACGCGCTCGTGTCCGCGTGGCCGGTCTTCTTCGCCAGCGCGTCGGCGCGGGCGCGGTCGCGCTGCGCCTGCATGAGCGTGCGGAACGCCTGCTCGTCGACGCTCACCCCGTGCTCGGCCGCCATCTCGAGCGTGAGGTCGATGGGGAAGCCGTAGGTGTCGTGCAGCGCGAACGCCTGGTCGCCCGTGAGGACGGCGGGGCCGGCCGTGGCGGACGCCTTCGCCTTCGAGACGGCACCCTCGAAGATCGTCGTGCCGGCGGTGAGGGTCCGCAGGAACGCGTCCTCCTCGCCGTACGCGACCTGGGAGATCCGGTCGAAGTCGCGCGCGACCTCGGGGTACGACGTGCTCATGAGGTCGCGGCTGATCGGCAACAGCTCCGGCAGCGCGGCCTCCTCGACGCCGAGCAGGCGCATCGAGCGCACCGTGCGGCGCACGAGCCGGCGCAGCACGTAGCCACGGCCCTCGTTCGACGGCGTCACGCCGTCGCCGATGAGCATGAGCGCCGAGCGCACGTGGTCACCGACGACCCGCAGCCGCACGTCGTCCTCGCCACCGGCGCCGTACCGCCGCCCGGTGAGCTCGGCCGCCCGCTCGATGACCGGGAACACCTCGTCGGTCTCGTACAGGTTGTTCTTGCCCTGGAGCAGGTAGGCGATGCGCTCGAGACCGGCACCGGTGTCGATCGCCTTGCGCTCGAGCTCACCGAGCAGGGGGTAGTCCTTGCCGCGTCCCTCACCACGCACGAACTGGTCGAAGACGAGGTTCCAGATCTCGAGGTACCGGTCGCCGCCGGGGTCGACCGTGCCGCCCTCGGCGTCCGGGCCGAACTCCGGGCCGCGGTCGTAGTGCCACTCCGCGCACGGGCCGGCCGGACCGGGCTGGCCGGTGTCCCAGAAGATCTCCTCGCGGGTGAGCCGGACGATGTGGCGCGGGTCGACACCGACGCGCACGAGCGCGTCCGCGGACTGCGCGTCCTCGTTCCAGATCGTCACCCAGAGCCGGTCGCCGTCGAGGCCGAGGCCGCCCTGCTCCTGCGGGCCCGTGAGGAAGCCCCACGCGAGCTCGATGGCGCCTTCCTTGAAGTAGTCGCCGAACGAGAAGTTCCCGAGCATCTGGAAGAACGTGCCGTGGCGCGTCGTGCGGCCGACGTTCTCGATGTCGTTCGTGCGGATGCACTTCTGCGCGTTGGCGACCCGGGGCCAGGGGGCGTCCTGCGTGCCGAGGATGTAGGGGATGAACGGCACCATGCCGGCGATCGTGAAGAGGATCGACGGGTCCGGGGAGATGAGCGGCACGGACGGCACGATGGCGTGGTCCTTGCTCGCGAAGTAGTCGAGCCAGCGCTGGCGGATCTCGGCGGTGCGCATGTCGTCCTCGTCAGAAAGTGGTCCGCCGCCGGACGGCGGCGTGTTCTCGGTGGGCCCTCGGGCCCGTTGTCACGTCGTGCGACGCCCGGTCAGAAGAACGGGGCCTGGGCGTCGTCGTCGGGGTCCTGCGTCGGCTCGGAGCCCCAGCCGCGGGCGGCGAGGTCGGCCGCCAGCGGGTCCTGCCCGCCGAGCGTGCGGCGCAGCTCGGCGCGGTGGCGCGGTGCGGTGGCACGCAGCTGCTCGACGTCGACGTCGCCGACGAGTGCCTCGAGCAGCTCGGCCTCGCGCTCGGCGACGCCCGCGCGGAAGTCGTCACGTGCGGCGCGCAGCGCGCGGGTCACGCGCAGCGCGCCGTCGACGGCGTCCTGCGTGCCGGCGGGTGCGTACGCGTCGACGAGCCGCCGTCCCTGCCGGACGACGACGACCGTGACGGCGACCCCGACGCCGACCCAGAACAGGCGCCTCATCGGCGCGCGCCTCCCGTGCGCAGGCCCTCGAACGCGCGGCGCACGCCGTAGGAGAAGGCTGCGACCTTGAGCAGCGGGCCGCCGACGGTCGCGGTGACGAGCGAGGTGAGCGCCGAGACGTTCTCCCCCACCTGCGCCGCGGCGGTCGTCACGGTGTCGACCTTGTCGAGCTGGGCGGCGGAGGACGCGACGACCTTGGCCGTCTCGTCGAGCACCGGCACCGAGTGGTCGGTCAGCTCCTTGACGGAGTCCCTCGCCTCGTCCAGCACGCGCCCGAGCTTGAGCAGCGGCACCGCGAGCAGGCCCACGAGGAGCACGAACGCGATCGCGGCGATGAGCCCCGCGATGTCCCCGACCATCCAGTCCCCTCCTCGTTCCTGCTGCCCTCGTCCCTGCTGCGGCACCTGTGGTGCGCGCCTGCGCCACCCTACCTGCGCCGGACGCACGAACGCCCCGCCGGGCGCGCGGCGCGGCGGGGCGTTCGGTGGCGGATCAGCGGGCGTAGTACTCGACGACCAGCTGGACCTCGCACGTCACGGGGACCTCGGCGCGCTTGGGGCGACGCACGAGCACGGCGCTGAGCTTCTCGAGCTGGACCTCGAGGTAGCCCGGGACGGCCGGCAGGACGTCGCGGTGGGCACCGGCGGCGGCGATCTGGAACGGCACGGTCGCCTGCGACTTCGGCTTGATCTGGATCGTCTGGCCCTCGCTCACGCGGAAGGACGGACGGTCGACGATCTTGCCGTCGACGAGCACGTGACGGTGCGTGACCGTCTGGCGCGCCTGGAGGATCGTGCGGGCGAAGCCGGCGCGCAGGACGAGCGCGTCGAGACGCGTCTCGAGGTCCTCGACGAGCGCCTCACCGGTGAGGCCCGGCGCCTTGCGGGCGTTCTCGTACGCCTTGGCGAGCTGCTTCTCGCGGAGCGCGTACTGCGCACGCAGACGCTGCTTCTCGCGCAGACGCACCGCGTAGTCCGACTCGGTGCGACGACGGGCGCGGCCGTGCTCACCGGGCGGGTAGGGGCGCTTCTCGAAGTGCTTGACGGCCTTCGGCGTGAGGGCCAGGCCGAGGGCGCGGCTCAGGCGGACCTGGCGGCGCGAGCGGGTCACGTTGCTCACAGCTGTACTTCCTGTCGTGTCGTTGGACGATCACACCCGCGCTCCGGACAGCGGTCCGGACGGAGAGGTTCCGGCGGGCGTGGGGCCGACCACGGTGCGGCTGCGCCGACCGTCGGGACGGTCGTGGCCGCGGGCTAGGGCCCCAGGGTTGGTGCGCGACGTCGGCACGCGGCCGACGACCGGTCGATCCTACCCGACGGGGACCCGTGGTCGCCCCACCGCCCGACGGCCCGGGCCCCGCACCCGGTCAGGCGCCCGACGACCCGCGGCCGCCGTCGCCGAGGATCGTGCGGATCCGGCCGAGCCGCTCCCCGACGGCGCGCTCGTAGCCGCGGTCCGTCGGCTCGTAGTACCTCGTCCCGACGAGCTCGTCCGGCAGGTACTGCTGCGCGGCCACGCCGTGCGGCTCGTCGTGCGCGTACCGGTAGCCCGCGCCGTGCCCGAGCTGCCGGGCGCCGGCGTAGTGCGCGTCGCGCAGGTGCGGCGGCACGGTGCCCAGACGCCCGGCGCGGACGTCGGCGATCGCACGGTCCACCGCGACGTACGCGGCGTTCGACTTCGGGGCGGTCGCGACGTGCACGACGGCCTCGGCGAGGATGATGCGCGCCTCGGGCATGCCGATGAGCGCGACCGCCTGCGCGGCGGCGACCGCCGTCTGCAGTGCGCTGGGGTCGGCCATGCCGACCTCCTCGGCCGCCGCGATGACGACCCGCCGGGCGATGAACCGTGGGTCCTCCCCCGCCGCGACCATCCGGGCGAGGTAGTGCAGGGCGGCGTCGACGTCCGACCCGCGCATCGACTTGATGAACGCGCTGACGACGTCGTAGTGCTGGTCGCCGTCGCGGTCGTAGCGCACCGCGGCGACGTCGATCGCACGCTCGACCGTCGCGAGGTCGACGACGGCCGGTTCGTCGGCCGGTGCGTCCGGGTCCCGGTCGGCCAGCGCGGCGCCGGACGCGGCCTCGAGGATGGTGAGCGCCTTGCGGGCGTCCCCCCCGGCGAGGCGCAGCAGGTGCTCGAGCGCCTCGTCGTCGACGGCGACGGACGAGTCGAGGCCCCGCTCGTCGGCGATCGCCCGCTCGACGAGCCGTCGCACGTCCTGCTCCGTCAGCGGCTGGAGCGTGAGGAGCAGGGACCGCGACAGCAGCGGCGAGTTGACCGAGAACGACGGGTTCTCGGTCGTCGCCGCGACGAGCGTCACCCACCGGTTCTCGACGCTCGGCAGCAGCGCGTCCTGCTGGGCCTTGGTGAAGCGGTGCACCTCGTCGACGAAGAGCACCGTCTCCGAGCCGTCGGCCGCGAGCCGCCGACGGGCGTCGTCGACGACGGCGCGCACGTCCTTCACACCTGCGGTCACGGCCGACAGCTCGACGAACCGCCGACCGGAGGTGCTCGCCACGAGGTACGCGAGCGTCGTCTTGCCGGTGCCGGGCGGGCCCCAGAGGACGACCGAGGACGGCGCCGCGCGGCGGCTCCGCTCGTCCGCCGGCTCGACGAGCCGTCGCAGCGGCGAGCCCGGCTCGAGGAGGTGCTCCTGCCCGGCCACCTCCGCGAGGGTGCGCGGGCGCATGCGCACCGCGAGCGGGGCACCGGCTCCGGGAGCCGGCACACCCTGCGCGGTGGACGTCACCGCGTCGAACAGGTCCATGCCGCGAGCCTACGCACCGGTGCCGACGTCACCCGCCCGCGCACCGCGGTGCCCGACGGGACGCGCCGTGATGTGCGCCCGTCCGGCCGGACCTGCGAGCATGACCGCGTGTTCGCGCGCCTCGGGCGGTCCGTCGCCCACCACCCCCGCCTCACGGTCGTCGCCTGGCTGCTGCTCACGGTCCTCGCGGCCGGGCTGGCGGTCGTCGGCGTGTCGGGCGAGAACGTCTTCGACCGCGTGACGACCGGGGCTCCCGCACCGCCCGGGTCCGAGTCGACCGTCGGCCAGGAGATCGTCGCCGACGAGCAGACCACCGGTCCGTCGGTCACGCTCGTCGTCTCCGGCGTCGACCCGGCGGACCCCGCGGTCGCCGAGGCCCTCGAGCCCGCCCGCGCGGCGCTGGCGGAGGTGCCGGGCGTGGCGTCGGTCATCGACCCCTTCGTGCTGCCGGGCGGCGTGACCAACCCGGCGGCCGCACCGCTGCTGTCCGAGGACGGTGACGGGTTCCTCGTCGTCGCCGAGCTCGAGCGGGACCTGCCGGCCGACGAGGAGTCCGCCGCGCTCGCCCGCGTCGAGAGCGGGCTGCGCGAGATCCCCGGCGACCTCGCGGCCGTCGCGCCAGGGGCGACGGGCGTCGTCGGCGCAGAGCACCTCGTCGTCGCCGAGATCACCGACCAGGTCGAGGAGGACCTGCGCACCGGTGAGCTCGTCGCGCTGCCGATCGCGCTGGCGGTCATGGTCGTCGTCTTCGGCGGCTTCCTCGCCGCCGCGATGCCCATGGCCGGGGCGCTCGCGTCGATCGCCACGGGGCTCGGGGCGCTCCTCGGCCTCACGTACGTCATGGACGTCGACGCCTCGGTCGTCAACGTCGTCACGGTCGTCGGGCTCGGCCTGTCCATCGACTACGGGCTGCTCGTCGTCTCGCGGTTCCGCGAGGAGCTCCACCGCATCGTCGCGGAGGACGACGGCGCCGGCAGCCGGCGGCGACGCGGCGACGGCGCGGTCGTCACCGCGATCGAGCGGACGATGGCGACCGCCGGGCGCACGGTCGTCTTCTCGGCGCTCACCGTCGCCGTCTCGATCGCCGGTCTGCTCGTGTTCCGCCCGGAGATCCTCCGTGCCATCGCGGCGGGCGGCATCGCCATCGTCCTCGTCGCCGTCGCCACGGCGGTCACCCTCGTGCCCGCGCTGCTGACGATGACCGGCCGCCGCCTCGCACGCCCCGGCCTCGTCTCCCGGCTCCCGGGCCTGCGCGGCGCGTCCGACGTCGAGCACGAGGAGGGGGCCTTCTCCCGGCTCGCGGCGCGCGTGCAGCGCCACCCGTGGTGGGTCATGCTCGGCAGCGTCGCCCTCCTCCTGGTGCTCGCGAGCCCCGCACTGGGGACGAGCATGCGGGTGAGCGGGCTCGAGCTGCTCCCGCCGGGCAGCACGCAGCGCGAGTACGTCGACGCACTCGCGCGTGACTACCCCGGCGCCGCGACGGCGACGGTCAGCGTGGTCGCCGAGACCTCCCTCGAGGAGGCGACGGCCTTCGCCGACGAGATCGCCGCGCTGCCGGGCGTCGAGTCCGTCGACCCGCCGGCCCCGCTCGGCTCCTACGTCGTCGTCGGCGTGCGCGCGGACACCGACGACCCCGGTGGCGAGGTCGCGGAGCGCGTCGTGCACGACGTGCGTGCGCTCGACGTGCCGTTCGAGCGCTGGGTCGTCGGGCAGGCGGCCTCCCAGGTCGACTTCACCGAGGCCCTCGTCGAGCGCACGCCCCTCGCGCTCGGCATCGTCGCCGTCGCGACGCTCGTCCTGCTCTTCCTCATGACCGGCTCGGTCGTCATCCCGGTCAAGGCGCTGCTGACGAACGCGCTGTCGATCCTCGCCTCGCTCGGTGTGCTCGTGTGGGCCTTCCAGGAGGGCCACCTCGCGGGTGCGCTGGGCTTCGAGTCCCCCGGGGGCATCGAGACGTACGTGCTCGCGCTCGTCGTCGCGTTCGCCTTCGGCCTCGCGATGGACTACGAGGTGTTCCTGCTCTCGCGCGTCAAGGAGCTGCACGACCAGGGCCTGCCGACCGACGCCGCGGTGCGCCTCGGGCTGCAGCGCTCGGGACGCATCATCACCTCGGCCGCGGCGATCATGGTCGTCGTCTTCGCGGGCTTCGTCGTCGGTGACCTCGTCGTCATCAAGGAGGTCGGTCTCGCGCTGGCGGTCGCGGTCCTCATCGACGCGACGATCGTCCGGCTGCTGCTCGTGCCGGCGACGATGACGGTGCTCGACCAGGTGAACTGGTGGGCGCCGGGCCCGTTGCGGCGGCTGCACGACCGCTTCGGCCTCATCCACTGAGGCCGTTCGCCCCGGGGACGCGCCACGAGGCACCGCGCGCCCGGACGGCGGCGCTCCCGGTCGCTGCGGCGTGCGGCGGCTCCCGCACGCGGGGGCCCCGACTCAGTCCGCGCGCGGTGTGCCGA
>JAEXEM010000065.1 GCA_023401045.1 Actinomycetes bacterium | reverse complement strand
GGCGTCGGCGGGTGGTAGCCGGACGACCCTCGGCACGGCGACGGTCGGCGCGGACGGCTCCGGGGTGCTCACCGCCCGGGTCCCGGCCTCGCTCGCACCGGGCACGTACCGGCTCCTCGCCCTCGTCGACGGCGACGTCCTCGCCGAGGACGTGCTCACGGTCCTCGCCGCGCAGGCGGCGGGGGTCGGGCGCGGCGCCCTCGCACGGACCGGGGCGGGGCTGGGCATCGGTCTGCTCGCGGTCCTCACGGTGCTGACGGGCTCGGTCCTCGTGGCCGTCCGGCACCGCGGACCGGCCCGGGTGCCGGCGCATCGTCGCTGACGCGCGACACCCCGGAGCCCCGTCGGGCGGCCCAGCGGCCGGCCGGCGGGGCTCCGTCGTGCCAGCCGCACGGTGAGCGGGCGAGAGCGCTCCCGACACTTTCGGACCTCCCGGGGTACCCCAGGAGGTTTCCGACAAGTCTGGTCAATCGCCCAGTTCTCTGCGTAGGGTGACCCGGCGAGACCGGACTCACGCGCGCAAAGGAGCGGCCATGCGTCGGACCAGGCACCGGAAGGTGCTCGAAACTATCGGTGGGATGGGCGTCGCGGCGGCACTCGTCGCGGCGCCGCTCGTCGTCGTCGGCACCGCAGCCGGCGCGGCGGAGTCCGCCGAGACCACCACCGTCCTCGGCGTCGACTTCGAGGACGGGACCTGGGGCGACTGGACGCCCATCGGGTCCGAGGTCGGTGGCGCCCGGGCGACCGTGGAGGTCGTCGAGCACGAGGACGGCCACGTGCTCCAGGTGGCCGACCGCGTCTCCGACCACGACGGCATCCGCTCGCCCGACGTCGAGTTCGAGTCCGGGGTGAGCTACACGTTCTCGATGCGGGCCAGGCTCGCCGAGGGCACCGAGGGCACCGCCGACCTGCGCTTCGTCACCGTCGTCGACGGCGCCTACGGCTGGGTCGCGAACACGCCCGTCGACGCCGACGGCTGGACGACGATCAGCGCGACGGTGCCCGTCGCCGCCGGCACCGGCGGCGTCTTCATCGGCAGCGGCGACCTGTCCACGGGCGGCCCCTACACGTTCCTCGTCGACGACGTGCTCGTCACGGCGTCCGGCGGCGGCGACCCGGGCCCCGCGGTCGACCTGTCCTTCGACTTCGAGGACGGCACCCTGCAGGGCTGGGAGCCGCGGGCGACCGAGCAGGGCCCCCCGACGCTCGAGGTGACCGACGGCGACGCGCACGGCGGCGACCACGCCGCCCGCGTGACCGACCGCGTCCACCAGGGCCAGGGCATCCAGTACCCGGTCACCGGCGTCCTCACGCCGGGGTCGACGTACGACTTCGAGGCGTGGCTGCGGTTCGAGGAGGCCCCAGGCGACCTCACGCTCAGCGTGCGCACCGTGAGCGGGGAGACGACCTCCTACGGCAACCTCGCCCAGCTCACCGGCATCGGCACCGACTGGACCCGTGTGAGCGGCACGTTCTCGATGCCGGCGTACGACGCGGCCGCCGAGATCTACCTCGAGACGCCGTGGGACAACGGCAACGCGGGCAACACCTCGACGTTCCTCGTCGACGACGTGCAGATCACCTCGCCGCCGCCGCCGGTCATCGAGGACATCACCCCGTTGCACGAGACCGTGCCGTTCCCCGTCGGCGTCGCCGTCGACAGCCGCGAGACCCTCGGCGCGCCCGGCGAGCTGACGGCCAAGCACTTCACGCAGCTCACCGGTGAGAACCACATGAAGCCCGAGGCCTGGTACGACGCCGACCGGACGTTCCGCGTCCACCCCGACGCGACGGCCATCATGGACTTCGCGCGTGACAACGACCTGCGGGTCTACGGCCACGTGCTCGTGTGGCACAGCCAGAACCCCGGCCAGACGGCGGCCGACCCCCAGACGGGCACCCCGGCCAGCCCCGGCTGGATGTTCCTCGACGAGGACGGCGTCCAGCTCACCTCGAGCGAGGAGGACCAGGCCGTCCTGCGCGAGCGGCTGCGGACGCACATCTTCGCCATCGCCGAGAACCTCTCGACGACGTACGGGCCCTTCGGGTCCGAGGGCAACCCGCTCGTCGCGTGGGACGTCGTCAACGAGGTCGTCTCCGACGGCGCCGAGAACCCCGACGGGCTGCGCCGCTCGGCGTGGTTCCAGATCCTCGGCGAGCAGTTCATCGACCTCGCCTTCATCTACGCCGACGAGGCCTTCAACGAGACGTACGCCGCGCCCGGTACCGACCGGCCGGTCACGCTCTTCATCAACGACTACAACACCGAGCAGTCCGGCAAGCAGGACCGGTACTACGCCCTCGTCGAGCGGCTGCTCGCGCGTGGTGTGCCGATCGACGGCGTGGGGCACCAGTTCCACGTCAGCCTGCGCACGCCGGTGTCCGCGCTCGAGGCGGCCATCGAGCGCTTCGAGGCGCTCGACGTCGTCCAGGCCGTCACCGAGCTCGACGTGACGACCGGCACCCCGGTGACGGACGCGCTGCTCGTCGAGCAGGGCTACTACTACCGCGACGCCTTCGAGATCTTCCGTTCGCACGCGGACTCGCTGTTCTCCGTCACGGTGTGGGGCCTCAACGACGGCCGCAGCTGGGTCGCCGACAACGGTGCCCCGCTGCTCTTCGACGACCGGCTGCGCGCCAAGCCGGCCTTCCACGGCGCCGCCGGCGGCGACCTGCCGCCGCGCATCGTCACCGCGACCGTCTTCGGCGGCACGGTGCCGCTCGACGACGACGCGACGTCCGCCGTGCAGTGGCGCCAGCTGCCGCTGCGGCCGATCGGCGACGTCGGCAGCTTCCAGCTCCGCTGGGACGAGGACGCGCTCACGGTGCTCGTCGAGGCCGACGACGCGGTCGACGCGGTCGAGGTGCAGGTCGGCGACGAGACGTACGACTTCTCGCGCACCGGCGACGGTGACGTCGAGGGTGTCGTCGCGGACGTCGACGGCGGCTGGCGCGCGGTGCTCCACGTGCCGTTCGAGGGCGGCGCCGTCGGTGGGACCGTGCCGTTCGACCTGCGGCTCGTCGGCAGCGGGACGACCGCGGGCTGGGCGTCCGACGGCACGCTCGGCACGCTCACCCTCCTCGAGGAGCTCTCCTTCCTCGAGATCGCGCGCGCGGCGGCGGCCCCCGAGATCGACGGCGAGGTCGACGACGCGTACGCCGACGTCGAGCCCGTCGTCACCGCCAAGCAGGTCTCCGGCACGGGGACCGCGACCGCCGAGGTCCGCACGCTGTGGGAGGACGACACGCTCTACGTCCTCGCCGAGGTGACGGACCCCGTCGTCGACGTGACGGGCAGCGACCCGTGGATCCAGGACTCGGTGGAGCTCTACGTCGACGCCGGCAACGCGAAGAACGGCACGTACCGCCCCGAGGACATGCAGCTGCGCGTGAGCGCGGAGAACGTCGTGTCCTTCGGCACCGGTGACGAGGCCGCGCAGCGTGCCCGGGTGGAGACGGCGACCGCACGCACCGCGACGGGCTACGTCGTCGAGGCGGCGATCGACCTGCTCGGCACCGGCGGTGCCGGCACCGTCCACGGCGTCGACTTCCAGGTGAACGACGCCGCCGACGGCGGCCGCATCGGCATCACCAACTGGGCCGACCCCACGGGTGCGGGCTACCAGTCGACGGCGCGCTGGGGCGTCGCCCTCCTCGTCGACGACGAGGGGCCGACCCCGACGCCGACCCCGACGCCCTCGCCGACCCCGACGGTGAGCCCGACGCCGACCCCGACGCCGAGCGCCACCGCGACGCCGAAGCCGCCGAAGCCGACGGCCAAGCCGACCCCGACGACCAAGCCGAAGCCGACGGCCAAGCCGAAGCCGACGCCGAAGCCGAAGCCGACGGCGGTCCCGCCGAAGCCGCCGAAGCCGGGGCCGGGCCCGAAGCCCGGCACGCCGGGCCACGGCCACGGCCACCCGCACCACGCACCCCAGGTGCACGTGCCGGGCGCGTCGGTGACGGCCGGGGACGCGGTGACCGTCCGCCTCACCGGCTTCCGCCCGGGTGAGAAGGTGACGCTGTCGCTGCGCTCGGGCGGCCCGCGCGGGACGACGACGACCCTCGTCGAGGTCCGGACCGGGTTCGCCGGCACGACCGTCGCGCGCCCGGTGGTCCCGGCCTCGACGGCCAAGGGTGCTCACACGCTCGTCGCGTCGGTCGGCGGCAAGGTCGTCGCCGACACCCGCGTCGAGGTGAAGGCGCCGCGCCCCGGAGGTGGTCGCGGCTGACGAGGACGGCACCGCAGGGGGTGCGCACGGTGCCGCCGAGCCCCTGACGACGGCGGCACGGTAGGGACGCGGCACGTCCCGGCCACCGGGCCCCACC
>JAEXEM010000048.1 GCA_023401045.1 Actinomycetes bacterium | reverse complement strand
GGTCGGCCGTGACGCGGACGAGCAGCGCGGTCCGTCGCCGCGGCACGAAGACACCCGGGCCGACGCGCAGCCGCAGCCCGGCGACGTCGACCCAGCCGAGCACCGTCTCCAGCGGCTCGCCGCCGGTGCGCCGCACGACGAGCTGCTCGAGCGCCCCGGCCGCGTCCCGACCGTCCTCGTGCAGCTCCTGTGCCGCCGTGACCAGCAGCGCGGCCTCCTCCTCGGCGAACACGCACCCGGCGGCGCGCAGCCGCGCGACGAGCGCCGCGGGCGGCACCGCAGCCGGGTCCGCCACCGACGGCTCGTCCCGGCGCCGCGGGGCCTCGTGGCTCGTCACCCCCGGATGCTCGCACGCGGCGTCGAGGCCGACCAGAGGCCCCACGGGGGGCCGTCGGGGCGAGCACGTGACCACCGGGTGTCCACCAGCCGAAGGTCCCCCGGCGTCGTCTGACCAGCCCGACTAGTCTGGGGAGGCAAACCCACCGTCTGTCGAAGGAGCAGCCATGGCCAGCATCGAGGCCGTCGGCGCCCGCGAGATCCTTGACTCGCGCGGCAACCCCACTGTCGAGGTCGAGGTCGCCCTCGACGACGGCACCATCGCCCGTGCGGCCGTCCCGTCGGGTGCCTCGACGGGTGCCTTCGAGGCCGTCGAGCGCCGTGACGCGGACAACCCGCGCTACGGCGGCAAGGGTGTCGAGGGGGCCGTCAACGCGGTCATCGACGACATCGCTCCCGAGCTCATCGGCTTCGAGGCGAGCGAGCAGCGTCTGGTCGACGCCGCGCTCATCGAGCTCGACGGCACGCCCAACAAGGGCAAGCTCGGCGCGAACGCCATCCTCGGCGTCTCGCTCGCCGTGGCGAAGGCCGCGGCCGACTCGGCCGACCTGCCGCTGTTCCGCTACGTCGGCGGCCCCAACGCGCACGTCCTGCCCGTGCCGATGATGAACATCCTCAACGGTGGGTCGCACGCCGACTCCAACGTCGACATCCAGGAGTTCATGGTCGCCCCGATCGGTGCCACGACGTTCCGTGAGGCGCTGCGGACCGGCACCGAGGTCTACCACTCGCTCAAGTCCGTGCTGAAGAGCAAGGGCCTGAGCACGGGTCTCGGCGACGAGGGCGGCTTCGCGCCGAACCTCGAGTCGAACCGTGCCGCGCTCGACCTCATCATCACCGCCATCGAGAAGGCCGGCTTCGCACCGGGCAAGGACGTCGCGCTCGCGCTCGACGTCGCCTCGACGGAGTTCTTCTCGGACGACAAGTACGCGTTCGAGGGCAAGGACCTGCAGGCCGCCGCGCTCATCGAGTACTACGAGCAGCTCGTCACGGACTACCCGCTGGTCTCCATCGAGGACCCGCTGGCCGAGGACGACTGGGAGGGCTGGGTCGCCCTCATGGAGCGCATCGGCGACAAGGTCCAGATCGTCGGCGACGACCTGTTCGTCACCAACCCGACGCGTCTGGCCAAGGGCATCGAGCTCAAGGCGGCGAACTCGCTGCTCGTCAAGCTCAACCAGATCGGCACGCTCACCGAGACGCTCGACGCGGTGACGCTCGCGCAGCGCAACGGCTTCACGACGATGACCTCGCACCGCTCCGGCGAGACCGAGGACACGACGATCGCCGACCTGTCGGTCGCGACGAACGCCGGCCAGATCAAGACCGGTGCGCCCGCCCGCGGCGAGCGCATCAACAAGTACAACCAGCTCCTGCGGATCGAGGAGGAGCTCGACGACGCCGGTGTCTACGCCGGTGCGAGCGCCTTCCCGCGCTTCAAGGGCTGACCTCGCCCTGACCGACGACGCCCGGGCCACCATCACGGTGGGCCGGGCGTCGTCGTGCGTGGGGCGTCGTCGTGCGTGGGGTCAGCCCTCGACGACGGTCGTGACGACCGTGCCCTCCTCGACCGAGGAGCCGGACGTGAGGAACAGACCGGCGCCGAGGAGCACGCTCCCGGCGACGAGAGAGGCCGGCAGCACCACCGCGAACGCGAGCTGCCACGGTCGGCGCGGCTCGGGTGCGCGTCGTGCGTGCGCCCGGTGACCGACCCACGCCGTCGCGGCGACGAGGAGGGCGAGCCCTCCGGACGTCACGGCGGGGTGGACGATCCCGAGGACCACGACGACGGGGGCGACGAGCATCCCGCCGACGAGACCGGCGAGCACGAGCAGCACCCACACCCCCACCGGGGTGCGCTGCGCCGGTGCGCCGGCCGGCGGGGGCGTCTCGTCGAGGGCGAGCGCGCCGGCGACCTCGTCCGGGCTGCCGAGGTCGGCGAGCACGCGCCGGACGTCGTCGTCCGACGGTGCGGTCCCGAGCTCGGCGAACGCGGCCTCGAGGTGCTCGTGCACCGCGTCGAGCACGTCGAGGCGGTCGGCGGCGGGCGCTCCCGCGAGACGGCGCTCGAGGTCGGCGAGGTAGGCGGCGACGCGCGGCGACGTCGTGGTGCCGGTGCGGGCGGTGCTCATGCGGGCTGTCCTTCCAGGAGACGGTCGACTGCGGAGCGGTAGGGGCGCCACACCTCGACGAAGGCGTCGAGCGCGGCGCGACCGGGGTCGGTGAGGCGGTGGTAGCGGCGGGGCGGGCCGGTGGGGGACTCCTCCCACGTCGTGTCGACCCAGCCGCGGCGGCGCAGCCGCGTGAGCAGGGGGTAGAGCGTGCCCTCGGAGGCGAACAGCACGTGGTCGGCACCGAGGACGCGTGCGATGTCCTGGCCGTATGCGGGGCCGCGGGCGAGGTGCGCGAGCACGCAGAACTCCAGCGTCCCGCGCCGCAGCTGGGTGCGGACGTCGTCCGGCGATGGTTCCATGCGCCGCACGCTACCTTGCGTGGCAAGGATCCGTCGAGAACCGCGGCGCACCCGTCCACGTCCGGCCGATCGAGCAGCGGGGAGGCACAATCGACCGCATGTCCACGCCCCGTCGCCCGCCCGCGCCCGGCTCCGCCCGGCGCGGTCGCGACGAGCCGGCCTCGGGCTCGGTCCCGCGGGCCGGTCGCGCTCCGGGCTCGTCCTCGGG
>JAEXEM010000011.1 GCA_023401045.1 Actinomycetes bacterium | reverse complement strand
GGCCGGGGGCCGGGGTGCCGACGCACCGGGGCCCGCGGTCGTGCGGCCCGTCAGGCGCCGACGAGGTGCTGCGCGAGGTAGCCGGTCACCTTGTCGAGCGCGACGCGCTGCTGCGACATGTCGTCGCGGTGGCGGATCGTCACGGCCTGGTCCTCGAGCGTGTCGAAGTCGACCGTGATGCAGAACGGCGTGCCGATCTCGTCCTGGCGGCGGTAGCGGCGGCCGATGGCGCCGGCGTCGTCGAAGTCGACGTTCCAGCTGCGGCGCAGCTCCGCGGCGAGGTCGCGGGCCTTGGGGCTGAGCTGCTCGTTGCGCGAGAGCGGCAGCACCGCAGCCTTGACCGGAGCGAGGCGCGGGTCGAGGCGCAGCACCGTGCGCTTGTCGACGCCGCCCTTGGTGTTGGGCGCCTCGTCCTCGTGGTAGGCCTCGACGAGGAACGCCATGAGGGACCGCGTGAGGCCCGCCGCAGGCTCGATGACGTAGGGCACGTAGCGCTCGTTCTTGCCCTGGTCGAAGAACGACAGGTCCTGCCCCGAGTGCTCGGAGTGCGTGCCGAGGTCGAAGTCGGTGCGGTTGGCGATGCCCTCGAGCTCGCCCCACTCGCTGCCGCTGAAGCCGAACTTGTACTCGATGTCGACGGTGCGCTTCGAGTAGTGGGAGAGCTTCTCCTTCGGGTGCTCGTAGTGCCGCAGGTTCTCGCGGTCGATGCCGAGGTCGACGTACCAGTCGGTGCGGGTGTCGATCCAGTACTGGTGCCACGTCTCGTCGGTGCCCGGCTCGACGAAGAACTCCATCTCCATCTGCTCGAACTCACGCGTGCGGAAGATGAAGTTCCCCGGCGTGATCTCGTTGCGGAACGACTTGCCGATCTGGCCGATGCCGAACGGGGGCTTCATGCGCGCGGCGGTGTAGACGTTCTTGAAGTTGACGAAGATGCCCTGCGCGGTCTCGGGGCGCAGGTAGTGCAGCCCTGACTCGTCCTCGACGGGGCCGAGGTACGTCTTGAGCATCATGTTGAAGTCGCGCGGCTCGGTCCACTCCCCGCGCGTGCCGCAGTTGGGGCAGGCGATGTCGGCGAGCCCGTGCTCGGGCGCGCGGCCCTTCTTCGCCTCGAAGTCCTCGAGGAGGTGGTCCTCGCGGAAGCGCTTGTGGCACGAGAGGCACTCGGTGAGCGGGTCGGTGAACACCCCGACGTGACCGGAGGCCACCCAGACCTGACGCGGCAGGATGACCGAGGAGTCGAGGCCGACGATGTCGTCCCGGCTCGTCACCATGGCACGCCACCACTGGCGCTTGATGTTCTCCTTGAGCTCGACGCCGAGCGGCCCGTAGTCCCAGGCCGAACGGGTCCCTCCGTAGATCTCGCCGCTGGGGAACACGAAGCCTCGCCGCTTGGCGAGGGACACGACGGCGTCGAGACGGGACGGTGCAGCCACGATGGATCTCCTGGGTCGAGGACTCCCGCCGCTGGGTGCCGCGGGCATGATCGGCCCAGGCTATCGGTCCCCGCCCCGGCTCTATTGACAACGATTCTCGACACAGTTGAGAATGGGACTCATGCCCAGTGCTCTCCGTCGTGCTGCCGTGCCCGTCGCGGCCCTCCTCGCCCTCACCGCCTGCTCCCCCACGGCGGACGACGGCAGGCTCGACGTGGTCGCCTCCTTCTACCCGCTCCAGCTCGTCGCGCAGGAGGTCGGCGGCGACCTCGTCGACGTCCAGCCCCTCACCCCGCCCGGGGTCGAGCCGCACGACGTCGAGCTCTCCCCCGCGCAGGTCTCGGACATCGACGGCGCCGACCTCGTCGTCTACGCCTCCGGGTTCCAGCCCTCCGTCGACGACGCGGTCGCCGAGGTCGGACCGGCGGCGGTCGTCGACGCCTCCGCCCAGGCGGACCTCGCCACCGACGAGCACGACCACGAGGACGAGACCGCCGAGGAGCACGCGGACCACGAGCACGAGGGGACCGACCCGCACTTCTGGCTCGACCCGAGCCGCATGCCGGCCGTCGTCGACGCCGTCGCGGACGCGCTCACCGAGGCGGACCCCGCGGGCGCCGACACGTTCCGCGCCAACGCCGACGCCCTCAAGGCCCGGTTCACCGCGCTCGACGAGGAGTACGCGGCAGCCCTCGCCAGCTGCGAACGACGCACGTTCGTCGTCCAGCACGAGGCCTTCGGCTACCTCGCGCACCGGTACGACCTCGAGCAGGTCGGCATCTCCGGCATCGACCCCGAGGGCGAGCCCTCACCCGCCCGTCTGCGCGAGGTCGGCGACGTGGTCCGCGACGAGGGCGTGACGACGATCTTCTTCGAGACGCTCGCCTCGCCGAAGGTCGCGCAGACGCTCGCGGCGGACCTCGGTGTGCAGACCGCGGTGCTCGACCCCATCGAGGGTGTGACGGACGACTCGTCGGACTACTTCTCGATCGCGTCGGACAACCTCGACGCCCTGCGCGTGGCATTGTCCTGCTCGTGAACGTCATCGAGGCCTCGGACGTCCGGGTGACCCTCGGCGGCCGACCGATCGTGCGCGGCGTCGACCTCACCGTGCCGGCCGGCCAGGTCCTCGCGCTGCTCGGGGCCAACGGCTCGGGCAAGTCGACCCTCGTGCGCGCGCTGCTCGGCGTCGTCCCGCTCTCCGGTGGCGGCGTCCGCCTGCTCGGCGAGCCGCTCGGGCGCGACGTGCCCTGGCAGCGCGTCGGGTACGTGCCGCAGCGCCTGTCGGCCACCGGCGGCGTCCCCGCGAGCGCCCTCGAGGTCGTCGTCTCGGGTCTTCTCGGCGGACGCCGGTTGCGGCCCCCCCCCCACCGCCCCGCACGGGCGCGCGCCGCCCA
>JAEXEM010000257.1 GCA_023401045.1 Actinomycetes bacterium | reverse complement strand
CGCGTGGCGAGGCCGTCACCGCGCCGTCGGCGTCGGTGAGCAGGACCTCGCCGGCCACCGGCGCCAGCCGTCCGGTCGCGACGAGCGCGAGAGCGGTGTGCCCCTGGCCGGGCTCGCCGGCGAGCAGCACGCACTCCCCCGAGGCGAAGGTGAGCCCGGGGAGCTCGAGCAGCGGGCCACGCCGCCCGACGACGTGCACGTCGCGCACCGTGATGTGCATGCGTCCGTCGCCCCCGGTCGGCGGGGTCGCCGGCACGTCGACGGCACGTCCGGGGCGACGCCGCAGCAACGCCGGGCTCATGGGAGCGTCCCGGCGGCTGCACGGTGGCCGACCCCGGTGCGCGTCACCCGGTGCCGGTGGGAGCGTCGGCGGCGTGGTGTCATGGCCGGCGCAGCCGCAGGCCGGGGACGAGCACCGCGACGACGAGGAGCACCCACGTCGTGAGGATGTAGGGCCACGTGTAGTGCGGCAGGTCCGTCGCGCGCGTCATGAGCAGGGTGACGACGGCGGTGATCGCCGCACCGACGGTCGCGTACACCCACGACGCGACCGTGCTGCGCAGGAACACCACCGACAGCGCGATCGCGGTGAGGACCCCGGAGTACCCGGCGAGCCCCTGCCCGATCGTCGCGTCCGTCTCCCCCATGGCCAGCGCGACGAGGCTGCCGACGACGCTGCCGAGGACGGCGGCGACCCCGACCTTCCACGAGGCGACGAACAGCCCGAGGAGGATGAGTGCCCCGGCCCACACGCTGCCGACGAGGACGACCTCGGAGACGTTGGTGAGCAGCGACCGCCAGAACGAGGAGTCGGTGCCGTCGGTCCAGTGCGCCCCGGCCGACTCGAGGTGCCAGCGCGTCGTCGAGACGTACATGAGGCCCGCGACGACGCAGAACGGCGCCGTCGTCGCCGGCAGCCCGAACCGCTCGAGCGGGCGGGTGCCGAAGAGCCACACGAAGAAGACGAGCACCGGGGCGCAGAGGACGCCGCCGATCGCGGCGACGAGGTAGGACAGCCCCTGCCCGCCCATCGCGGCGTACACCGCGGCGCCGAGCAGCGCCGGGCAGTAGCCCTGCATCCCCATGCGGACGTTGGCCGTGTCCCGCACGAGGAGCGCGCCGGTGACGGTGCCGGTGACGGTCGCGACGACGACGAGCAGCGCCATCCGCCAGTCCGCGACGACGAACGCCGCGAGGATGAGCAACCCCGTCCACACGTTCGTCTGGAAGAAGATCTCGGACAGCCCGTGCGAGAGCGACCGCGGGTCCACGGCGGCACCGGCGGCCGACGACTCGGTCGCCGTTCGTTGTCCACTCATCGGTGCCTCCCCCAAGGCTCGTCATGCCGTCGCGCGGACGCGCTACGGGTCAGCTCTTGCGCACCAGTGGCGCGACCCGTCCCGTGAGACGCAGGCGCAGCGACTGCCACGCCCGGGTCATGGCCCGCGCGACGGTCCGGGTGTCGTCCCCCACGACGCGGACCCAGGCACCGGTGCCCTCGGGCAGTGCGCTCACCCCGAGGAGCAGGCCGTCGTCGACCGAGGGCGTGAGCGCCTCCTGCAGCAGGTCGGTGAGCTCGCCCGGGGCGACGCGCGGCGTGACGACGTAGAGCATGGCGAGGACGTCGTGGTCGTCGAGCACGGCCAGGCCCCCGGTCCCGCGCTCGTCCGGCACGAGCCGCACCCGGTCGACCGCGACCGGGTCGCCGCCCGGCCGCTCGATCTCGACGTCCGACGCGACGACCGTGTACGCGTGGCGTTCCCCGCGGGCCAGCCGCCCGGAGACGAACGTCTCCCCGGTGACGAGCGTCGCGGTGGGGTGCACGGTGGCACGGGTGCGCTGGTAGAGGCGCGCGCCGGCGAAGGCGATGACCGGGTCCGGCAGGTGCTCGACGTACGCGTCCTCCTGCACGTCGAGGTTGACCTGTGCGACCGCGTAGTCGTCGGGCATGCGCAGCGCGCGCCCGTACGCGGTCGTCGTGAGGTAGGCGCTCGTGCCGGGGCCGAACGTGAGGTCGGTGCGCAGCCGGTCCCCCTGGTGGATCCCCGCGCCGGTCGACATGAGGTACGTGTACGGCATGTCGGGGCGCAGCGGGTCGTAGTAGAGCGGCCGCATGATCTGCAGCGGCGACTTCTGGTAGTGCTCGACGAGCTCGGTGCCGTGAGCCGTGCGGGCGAACCCCAGCTCGAGCAGCCCGACCTTGCCGGGGCTGCCTGCGGGGAGCATCTCCGGGGTGCCACCGAGCCTGGCCACCTCGCGTGGCAGGCGGACGGGCTCGTAGTGCGAGGGCAGCAGCCGCCGACCGCCGTACGGGGCGGGGTCCTCGTCCGGGTCCGGGCCGGGCGGCGTCGTCACGGCGTGCAGCGGCGCACGGCCGGGGACGGCCCCGGCCGTGCCGCCGCCCGCGAGACCACCGAGGTCGCGCACCGCACCGACCGTCATGGCACGAGCGCCTCGGTCGCGGTGCGCCCGCGCCACACCGCGAGGATCTGCTCGAGCACCTCGTCGACGCCCTCGCCGGTGAGCGAGTTCGTCAGCACGACGGGCCGCCCGTCGCGCACGCGGTGCGCGTCGGACTCCATGACGCCCAGGTCGGTGCGCACGTACTGCGCGATGTCGATCTTGTTGATGACGAGCACGTCGGAGTCGGTCGTGCCCGGCCCGCGCTTGCGGGGCATCTTCTCGCCCTCGGAGGTGTCGAGGACGAAGACGAAGACGTCGACGAGCGCCGGGGAGAACGTCAGCGTGAGGTTGTCCCCGCCCGACTCGTAGACGAGGGTGTCCACCTGCGGGAACGCCTCGAGCATCTCGGCCCCGGCCGCGAGGTTCATCGTCGGGTCGTCGCGCACCGCGGTGTGCGGGCAGGCGCCCGTCTCGACACCGACGACGAGCTCGGGCGCGAGGATCCCCGCGAGGGTCCGCCGCACGTGGTGGGCGTCCTCCTGGGTGTAGATGTCGTTGGTGATGACCGCCGGGTGACGGCCGATGGCGATGAGCCGGGGCACGAGCGCCTCCGTGAGCGCCGTCTTGCCCGACCCGACCGGACCGCCGATGCCGATCCGCAGGACCTCGTCGTTCATCCGTGCCCCCTTCGTGACGCGCGACCCTCGCGCGGTCAGCTGGTGAACAGCCGCGCCTCGGCGCGCTCGTGCTGGGCCGACACGACGTCGGCCATGGGTGCGCAGCCCCCCAGGTCGGCGAGCTCGCGGTCGACGGCGTCGACCGCGACCTGCTCGACGACGGGTGCCAGCGCGTGGAGCATGACCTGCACCTCGCGGTGGTCGGCCAGCCGCAGCCGCAGCGCCGCCCCGAGGTAGCTCGTGCAGAACGCCGCGAGGTCGCTGGCGACGGCCTGGAGCACGTCGACCCCGCAGGCGGCGTAGACGACCGCGGTGCTCACCGGCTGGCAGCCGGGCGAACGACGCTCGCGCACCTCCCGCGACCACCGCTCGATCGCCGGCCCGCCGATGGCGGTGCGCGCGACGTCGAGCAGCTGGTGGCCGCTGCGGGTCGAGGCACGCCGCATCTCGGCGTTGAGCTTGGTCGCGAGCAGCAGCCGGTCGACGTGCCGCACGCCGTCCCAGTCGCCGCCGGAGGCGGCCTCGTGGGGCCCCCGCGCGGGCGCGCGCGCGGCC
>JAEXEM010000427.1 GCA_023401045.1 Actinomycetes bacterium | reverse complement strand
GGGCCACGGTGGGCGTGGGCGTCGGCGTCGGCGGGACCGACGGCGTGGGGTGCTCGGTGGTCCGGCAGTACTCCGGGTCGTCCGCCGCCGCGGCGAGCGGGTTCGCCGCCTGCGCCGCGACGACGTCGCCGAGGTCCTGCGCCCGCAGCGCGTCCGGCCCGAGGAGGGTGCGCTGCCCGCCGAGCGCACCCTGCGCCCCCAGGACGGCGTCCTCCGGCACGACCGGCTCGCACGGCTGGGCGCCGGGCGCGGTGACGACGTTGCGCAGCACCTGCCCGTCGACGTCGTCGTTCACCCGCACCTGGTAGGTGAGCGTCTGCACGCCCTCGAGCGTCCCGACCGTCCACGTGAGCGTCGTGCCGCTGAGCGCGGCGCTCCCGGTCGAGGCCGTGATGCTGCCCTCGACGAACGTGGCGTACGGCAGCACCTGCGACAGGTCGTCCGTGATGACCACGTCGGCGACGCTGGTGCCGGAGACGACCGCGGCCTCGACCCGGTACGTGACGACCTGGCCCGGCTGCACGAGGACCCCGGACGCCGGGTCGCTCGTCTTCACGGCGGTCCACGCGTCGTCGTCGTTCGTGATCGTGCACGTGACGTCCTGCCCGACGCCGATCGTCACGACCCCGTCGGTGACCGGCACGCCCTCGCCCTCACTGTCGGTGCAGGTCCAGGCGCTCGCCGTGTACCCGGCGGGCCCGGTCTCCGAGAGCGTGTACGCCCCCGCGTCGACCGTGGCACCGGTGACGGCCTCGCTGCCGGTGACGCCGCTGACGCCCGTCGTCGGGCCGTCGGCGGTGAGCGTCCAGTCCGTCGCCTCCGCGGTGCCGCCGCTGTCGTTGACCACGGTCTTGGTGAGCGTGAGCGTGCCGGGCTGGTCGTCGTTGGTGATCGTGCAGGTGACGGCCTCACCGAGCGCGACAGTCACGGCCCCGTCGGTGACGGGCACGCTCGCCCCGCCGGCGTCGACGCACGTCCAGTCCCCCGCCGTGTACCCGGCCGGTCCGGTCTCGGACAGCGTGTACGTCCCCGCCGACACCGGACGACCGGTGACGGCCTCGCTGCCGGTCGCACCGCTGACGCCCGTCGTCGGGCCGGTCGCGGTGAGCGTCCAGTCCGTCGCCGCCGCGGTGCCGCCGTTGTCGTTCGTCACCGTCTTCGTCAGGGTGAGGGTGCCCGGCTCGTCGTCGTTCGTGATCGAGCACGTGACGGTCGCACCGTTGGCCACCGTCACCGTGGCGCCGGACACGGTCCCGCCGGTGCAGGTCCAGTCGCTCGCCGCGTACCCGGCCGGTCCCGTCTCCGAGAGCGTGTACGTCCCCGCCGACACCTCGACGCCCGTGACGGCGTCGCTGCCCGTGGGCCCGGTGATGCCCGTGGTCGGGCCGTCCGCGGTGAGCGTCCAGTCCGTCGCCGCCGCGGTGCCGCCGTTGTCGTTGACCACGGTCTTGGTGAGCGTGAGCGTGCCCGGCTGGTCGTCGTTGGTGATCGAGCACGTGACGGTCGCACCGTTGGCCACCGTCACCGTGGTGCCGGACACGGTCCCGCCGGTGCAGGTCCAGTCGCTCGCGGTGTACCCGGCAGGTCCCGTCTCGGAGAGGGTGTACGTCCCCGCGGACACGGCGACACCTGTGACGGCCGCGCTGCCCGTGGCTCCGCTGACGCCCGCCGTCGGGCCGGTCGCGGTGAGCGTCCAGTCCGTCGCCACCGCGGTGCCGCCGTTGTCGTTCGTCACCGTCTTGGTGAGCGTCAGCGTGGCCGGCTCGTCGTCGTTCGTCACGGCGCACGTGACGACCTGCCCGACGGCGATCGTGACGGCTCCGTCGGTGACCGGCACGCTCGCGCCCCCGCCGTCGGTGCACGTCCAGTCGCTGCCGGTGTACCCGGCCGGCCCGGTCTCGGAGAGCGTGTACGTGCCCGCGGACACGGCGACGCCCGTGACCGCTGCGCTGCCCGTGGCTCCGCTGACGCCCGCCGTCGGGCCGGTCGCGGTGAGCGTCCAGTCCGTCGCCACCGCGGTGC
The DNA here is from genome assembly GCA_023401045.1 of Actinomycetes bacterium. Lineage (GTDB taxonomy): Bacteria > Actinomycetota > Actinomycetes > Actinomycetales > Cellulomonadaceae > Cellulomonas. The sequence goes on along the minus strand of JAEXEM010000427.1, from coordinate 6,120 downwards.
CGCCGTTGTCGTTCGTCACCGTCTTGGTGAGCGTCAGCGTGGCCGGCTGGTCGTCGTTCGTGATCGTGCACGTGACGGCCTCCCCGAGCGGGATCGTCACGACGGCGCCGGTGACCGGGAGGTCTCCCGTGCCGGTGGCGCACGTCCAGTCGCCGGCGGTGTACCCGGCCGGGCCGGACTCCGAGAGCGTGTAGTCGCCGATCGCCACGGTCGCGCCGGTGACGGCCGGGTCCCCGGTGACCCCGGTGACCCCGGTGGTCGGGCCGTCCGCGGTGAGCGTCCAGTCCGTCGCCACCGCGGTGCCGCCGTTGTCGTTCGTCACGTCCTTGACGAGGGTGAGCGTCGACGGCTGGGCGGTGTTCGTGATCGAGCACGTGACCTCGGCACCGGTGGACAGGGTGACGACGCCGTCGGTGACGGCGACGGTCCCGCCGAGGGCGTCGGTGCACGTCCAGTCACCGGCCTCGTAGCCCGAGACCTCCGACTCGGTGAGCGCGTAGCTGCCGGCGATGACGGGCACCGACGTGACGCCGTCGGCACCGTTGCCGGAGACGGCCTCCTGGTCGGGGATGTCCTGCGGGGTCGCGGTGAGCGTCCAGTCCGCCGGCGCCCCGGTGGCCCCGGTGGTGCCGTTGTCCACGACCTTGCGCAGCGTGAGCTGCGCCGGGTCGTCGTCGTTGACGAAGACGCACAGGGCCGCCTGGTCGGTGGCGAGGGTGATCTCGGTGACGACCGCGGTGTTGCCGTCGATGGTGCACTGGATCGCGGTCGCGGTGTACCCCACGGGGCCGGTCTCGCTCAGCGAGTAGGCGGTGCCGGGGCGGATCTCGACGGGGCTGGCGTCCGCCGGCAGGGCGCCGGTGACCTCGACCTCCTCCAGGCCGGTGACGGGCGGGTCCGCGGCCGGCGTGGCCCGCAGCGTGAAGTCGGCGGGCGTGGCGGTGCCGCCGGCGTCGTTGACGACCTCCTTGGCGAGCGTGAGCTGCGCGGTCCGGTTGGTCGCGGTGCACGCGACGCGGGCACCGATGGGCACGGTGACGCCGCCGTTGAGGCCGTCGGTGAACCCGGCGATCTCGTTCCCGTCGGCGTCGACCCGCAGGCAGGACCACGACCCGGTCGACAGCGGGTAGGTCTGGAGGTCCGAGCGCTGGTCGTCCTGCAGGTAGGTCGCAGGGCCGCCGGACTCCGCGAGCTGGTACGGGACGCCGGTGGTGACGGTCTGGTCGGTGACGGCGGCGCTGCCGGCCGTGCCGCTCGGGCCGGGGAGCTGGCCGGCGGGCTCGTCCGGCGCAGGCAGGGCCGAGAGCGTCCACAGCGACGCGTCGGCGGAGCCCTGGACGTCCTTCGCGAGCGTGAGCCGCGACTCGCACGTCACCGTGTTGCGGATGGTGTACGTGTTCGCCCCGGCGTCGAGCGTCTCCGTGATGCCCCCGGCGGGCACGGGGTCCGGGGTGACCGCCACGCCGTCGATCTCGACGACCTCCGGCGTGCTCACCGTGCACAGGTCCGCGTCGAGCGCACCGGGGTCGAGCGTCACCTGCTCGTCGAGCGTCACCTGCTCGCCCGCGACGTAGCCGGTGCGGGTGACGCCCCAGCCCTGGTCCGTCGCCGCGGCGCCGGACGGCCCGGTGAGGGTCAGCTGGGAGGTGAAGCCGGGGGGCTGGTTGCCCTCGGGCACGGGGTCGGCGCCGTTGATGACCCACTCCTTGTCGACCGTGACGCTCGCCGGCTCGGCCACCTGGTTGTACACGGTGCAGGACACCGCCGTGGTGGTCGAGACCTCGACGCTGAAGCCGGTCGTGCCGGAGTTCGTCACCGGGATGCTCGTGCCGCCGTCGATGTCGGTGCACACCGCGTTCGCACCGCCGACGGGGAACAGGGTCGCCCCCTCCCGGGCCTGCTCGGTGATCTCGACGGTGCCGCTCGTCACCCCGGAGTAGGTGATGGGGAAGTTCACGGCGCTCGACGAGTCCGTCGTGCCGGTCGTCGTGCCCAGCGTCACGCCGGGCGAGGCCGTCGCGGCGTCGAACGTCCAGTCCGCACCGCCGGGCTCGGCGTTCGAGATGTCGCCGTCGGCGCCGACGACCTGCTTGACGACGGACAGCGACCCCTGGCACTCCCCGAGCGCGAGCTGGCGCAGCGCGTTGCCGACGATCGTGTAGTCGGACACCTGGAAGTAGTCGGCCGTCGTGGCGTTCGTGCCGTCGTAGGCCGTGGCGCCCGAGATCGCCGAGAGGTTGCGCGCCGTCGCCGGGTCGCTCACGCCGGCACCGGCCCCGACGGCGAGCACCCGCGTGCCCTGCGCCTTCACCGCGTTGGCCGAGAAGATGCCGTTCTCCATCTCCCGGATGCGGTTGAAGTTCCCCGGGCCCTCGGCCGGCTGGGAGTAGAACGTGGGGTCGCCGTCGGTGATGACGATGGCGACGTCGTAGACGGGGTTCGCCTCCGCCACGGCGGCGAGCCCGCGGTCCCAGTTCGTCCCGCCGGAGGCCGTCCACGACGCGTAGCGCGCCTTGACCGCGTCGGCGCTGTCCTGCGTGGCCACCGAGGTGAGCCCCGGGTAGTTCTGCGTGGCGCCCACGGCCGGGGTGATCGTCGAGAACGAGAAGAGCGCGACCTCGGACGGCGTGCCGACGAGCGTGTCGATGAACGTGTCGGCCGCGCCCTTGAGCTGGACGAGCTGGTCCGCGGTCACCGACCCCGAGAGGTCGAGGACGAGGGCGACGGACAGACCGCACTGTGCGAGCGGTTCCGGGTTGACGCGGGACTGCTGCCAGACGCCGCCGGACGCGGAGCGGTTCGTCGAGCCGGTCGAGACCATGAAGCTCGTCTGGGAGCTGTACGTCTCCCCGGCTCGTAGCGTCGTGCCGGTGCGGAACTGGTACGGCGTCAGCTGGGACGCGGTGCCGTCGCCGTTGCCGGTGCGCAGGGTCTCGTTCTCGACGTAGCCGTCGGGGACGCCGGTCTGGACGACCCAGAACCGGCGGTCGCAGTTCGCGCCGCCGCCGAAGCAGCCGAACCCGCCCGGTTCGGTGTCCGGGACGACGAAGCTGCAGTCCCCGTCGGCGTCGGAGACGCACGTCGCCCAGCTGTCGGTCACGGGTGTCGTCGGCCCGGTCGCGGTCCCGTCGTAGAGCTGGAGCGTCGTCCCTGCCAGGCCGGTGACGCCCGTCGTGCCCACACGGTCCGAGCCGACGCGGACCGTGATGACCGCCTCGTCGCCGGTCGGCACGGGCACGGCCATGGGCGCGGGCCCCGGCCCGGCGCCCTGGGCGGTGGCGACGCCCACCATCCCGACCGCCAGCACGACCGACCACAGCACGGCCACGACCCGCTGCACACCGAACGACCTCGTCCGCATGGCGCCCCCCGCCCGCATGGAAGCCGCGCCTGAGAAGGCGCGACGTCAGCGAGTATGCACCAAACGTCGGGTTTGCCGCTCCTGCGCGGCGAGTCGCATTAGTCCGATACGCGCGAGAAGGGTGTGACGAGAGCGGTCTAGAGGGACTCCGCGGCGAGCGCGTCGGCGAGCAGCGACACGAGCGTCTCGAGCTGGACGTCCGTCGAGTGCGACGTCTCGTCCTCGGCCGCGCCGTCGAGCGCACGAGCCGCCAGCCCCGACTTCGCGTCGATGAGCTCGGCGATCTTCGCGTCGATGGTCTGCGCGGCGATGATGCGCCACGCGGTCACCGGCTCGGACTGCCCGATGCGGTGGATGCGGTCGATGGCCTGGGTCTGCTCGGCGTCGGTCCACGAGAGCTCGGCGAGCACGAGGTTCGACGCGACCTGCAGGTTGATGCCGACGCCGGCGGCCATGAGCGAGCAGACGACGACCTGCACCTCGGGGTCGTTCGTGAACGCGTCGACGTTCTTCTGCCGGGCCCGGGCCGTCTGGTCGCCACGGATGGAGGCGTACCTGATGCCGCGGTCGGCGAACGTCTTCTCGGCGGCGTCCATGACGTCGACGTGCTTGGCGAAGAAGACGACCTTGCCGACGTTGCGCGCGAGCTGCGCGGTGTAGTCGGCCGCGAGCCCGGCCTTCGCCTGGCCGATGCGGCGGACCATCGTGAAGACGTTCTCGCCCTGCTTCTTCGACTCGGAGTCCTTGAGCTCCGCGGCGGCCACGCGCCGGGCGAGGTCGAGGTCGAGCCCCTCGACGGGCCCACCGTCGGAGCGGGCGGCCAGCGCCGCGCGGTAGCGGCTGACGAGTCGCTGCGCGAGCGCCTGCTCCGACGCGCGGATCGACCGGCCGACCGCACCGTCGAGCTCGACGGGCAGGTCCGCGACGCGACGCGCGGGGATGTCGGCGATGACGTCGACCTTGCGGCGGCGCACGATGCCCTGGTCGATGACCGCGGCACGTGCGGCGCTGTAGAAGCCCTGGTCGGCGGGGGTGAGCCCGATGTCCTCGAGCTCACCCATGAGCGCACCGAGCGGCTGGGTGTCGTCGATCCAGCCGAGGTACTGCCAGATGGCGCGGAAGTCCTCGATGTCGTTGATGAGCGGGGTGCCGGTCAGCGCCATGAGCAGCGGCCGGCCGGTGCGCTCCCGGATCCGCTCCGACAGCGCGAGCACGTGCTGCGAGCGCTGCGAGGACTTGTTCTTGATGAAGTGCGCCTCGTCGACGACCATCCCGCGGAAGCCGAGGTCGCCGAGCCAGCCGACGTGCCGGTCGAGGATGTCGTAGTTGACGACGACGACGTCGGCGAACGCGTCGACCTCGTCGCCGTCGCCGTGGACGACGGTCGCGCGACGCTGCGGCGTCCACAGCCCGACCTCGTGCGCCCAGTTGGTCTTGACGACGTTCGGGACGACGACGAGCAGCGGGTACGCCTCGGCGGCCTCCGCGGCGAGCAGCGCCTGCGCGGTCTTGCCGAGGCCGGGCTCGTCGGCGAGGAGGAACGTGCGGTGGCCCTGCGCGGCGGCCGTGACGACCTGCGCCTGGTGCGGCATGAGCCGGCGCCCCGGCGGCACCGGCACGGGGCGGGGCGCGGGCAGGTCCATGCAGGCCGGTGCACCGGTCGCGGCGACCTCGAAGGAGCGGAACAGCGGCTCGAGCAGCTCCCAGCCCGCCAGCCGGCGCGGCTTCGGGGTGATGCGGGCGGCGGCGGCCTCGTAGTCCGGGGCGAGGAACGGGTTGGAGAGCTGGCGCGAGATGACCGACTGCGGGACGACGCGCCGCTCGATGGTGAGCGTGGGGGTCGCGGGAGCCTCCGGCTCCGGCTCCTCGGGCGGCTCCAGACCGCCGGCGCGCATGACCGTCGCCTTGTACTCGCGGGCGGCGTCGGAGACGCGGGCGTCCTCGGCGAGCAGCGCGAGCAGCGTGGTGTCACGGGCGGCGATGCGGGCGAGCTGCGTCGCGACGCCGTCGAGACGCTTGAGCTCGTGGGTGCGGCGGGAGTCGTTGAGCGACTCGTCGGCCATGACCCGGGCCCGCTCCTCGCGGACGAGCAGGGCGACCACCTGGAACTTCGTGCGGATGCCCGGCTTGGTGGGCTTGTGCTGGACCGCGTTGTCGACCTCGCGCGCGATGCCGGCGAGGACGGGGATGAGCCCTTCCTCGTCGGGGCGACGTCGACGCTGGGCGCCGTTGCTGCGCGCGCCACCGGCGGCGCGGGTGCTGGTGCCGCCGCTGCGGGTACCACCGGACCGACGACGGCCAGGTCCTGCCACTTCTCCTCCTTCGCTCCGCACCGCGCGGGCGGCACGGCACGCCGTGGCCACGGGGACGCTCGACCGGTCGTCGCCGGGCCGCCGCGGATCGCACGGGCAGCCGGGCGGGGCCGTCGGACCGGACGCCGCCGGGCCACCGCACGAGGTCGTCGACCACGACGCTCGCGGGCCCCTGGCGGACGTCGAGGTGACACGTCGCCGGGCGTCTGACGGGAGCGGTGACGGGCAGGGATGCCCGGCTCGATCGCCAGATCGCCTCCCAGCGTACCGCCGGGCGTGCCGGTGCGGACCGCGGCGGCACGGTCTCACCCGGTCAGCGCGTCGGGGCGTCGTGCAGGGCAGGCGGTGGGCCGCGCGGGCGACGGCGCGGACCGACGGCAGCGGCCCGGTCGCACCCCGCTGCCCTAGGTTGCCACCGTGGACGTGGGATCACCGCAGGCCGCCGCC
>JAEXEM010000423.1 GCA_023401045.1 Actinomycetes bacterium | reverse complement strand
CGTCGGCGACGGCCGCGAGCGCGGCTTCGGTCGCGGCACCCTCGACGGCGCGCGCCGCCACGGCGACGACGAGCCGGTCCCCGTGCAGCCCACCGACACGGGTGCGCGACGCACCGGGCCTCACCCGGACGGCGACCCGCACCCCGCGGCCTCAGACGAGCCCGAGGGCGCGCACCGCCTCGCGCTCCTCGACGAGCTCGGCCACCGACGCGTCGATCCGCTCACGCGAGAACGCGTCGACGTCGAGGTCGGGGACGATCGTGTACGCACCGTCGGCCGCCGTCACCGGGAACGACGAGATGAGGCCCTCGGGCACCCCGTACGACCCGTCGGACACGACCCCGGCCGACGTCCAGTCCCCCGCGGGCGTGCCGTGCACCCACGTGTGCACGTGGTCGATCGCGGCGTTCGCGGCCGACGCCGCCGACGAGGCACCGCGCGCCTCGATGATCGCGGCGCCGCGCTTGGCGACGGTCGGGATGAAGCCGTCGCGCACCCAGGCGTCGTCGTCGACCACCTCGAGCGCCGGGCGGCCGCCGATCGTCGCGTGGGTGAGGTCGGGGTACTGGGTGGCGGAGTGGTTGCCCCAGATCGCGACCCGGCGGATGTCGTCGATCGCCGCGCCGGTGCGGTGCCGCAGCTGCGCGAGGGCACGGTTGTGGTCGAGCCGCGTCATCGCCGTGAACCGCTCGGCGGGCACGTCGGGTGCGTGCGAGGCCGCGATGAAGGCATTCGTGTTGGCGGGGTTCCCGACGACGAGCACGCGCACGTCGTCGGCGGCGCCGGCGTTGATCGCCGCCCCCTGCGGGCCGAAGATGCCACCGTTCGCGCTCAGCAGGTCACCCCGCTCCATCCCCTTCGTCCGCGGGCGGGCGCCGACGAGCAGCGCCACGTTGACGCCGTCGAAGGCCGCCTTCGCGTCGTCGGTGACGTCGACACCGTCGAGGAGCGGGAACGCGCAGTCGTCGAGCTCCATCGCGACGCCCTCGGCCGCCGTGACCGCGGGCGTGATCTCGAGCATCCGCAACCGGACGGGCGTGTCCGGCCCGAGCAGCTGACCTGACGCGATGCGGAAGGCGAGCGCGTACCCGATCTGACCGGCAGCGCCGGTGACGGTGACGACGACGGGCGTGGAGACGGACACGGGCGGGCTCCTTCGGTCGACCGACGGGCGGCGCCGACGCCTCGACGACGACGCCTGCGTCGAACCTACCCGAGGTGGGGGCGGCGTGGTGCCGCCCGTCCGACGGGTCGCCCGGTCGCGGTCCGACCGGGTGACGACGAGGCCCGAGCAGCGCCGGGCGGGTGGTGGACGAGCCCGTCACGCACCGACGGCGCCCTCCCGTGGGAGAGCGCCGTCGGTGCGGCGTGCGGGGACCTCAGCCCAGGCGCGCGGCGAGGTTCTCGTCGAGCGCGGCGAGGAACTCCTCCGTGGTGAGCCACGGCTGGTCCTTGCCGATGAGCAGCGCGAGGTCCTTCGTCATCTTGCCGCTCTCGACGGTCTTGATGACGACGTCCTCGAGGGTCTCCGCGAACTGCGTGACCTCGGGGGTGCCGTCGAGCTTGCCGCGGTGCTTGAGGCCGCCGGTCCAGGCGAAGATCGACGCGATCGGGTTCGTCGACGTCGGCTTGCCCTGCTGGTGCTGGCGGTAGTGGCGCGTGACCGTGCCGTGGGCCGCCTCGGCCTCGACGGTCTTGCCGTCGGGGGTCATGAGGACGGAGGTCATGAGGCCGAGCGAGCCGAAGCCCTGGGCGACGGTGTCGGACTGGACGTCGCCGTCGTAGTTCTTGCACGCCCAGACGTAGCCGCCCTCCCACTTCATCGCGGCCGCGACCATGTCGTCGATGAGGCGGTGCTCGTAGGTGAGGCCCTTCTCCTTGAAGGCCGTGGCGAACTCCGCGTCGAACACCTCCTGGAAGATGTCCTTGAACGCACCGTCGTACGCCTTGAGGATCGTGTTCTTCGTCGAGAGGTAGACCGGGTACCCGCGCTGCAGGCCGTAGGCGAACGAGGCACGCGCGAAGTCGCGGATCGACTCGTTGAAGTTGTACATGCCCATGGCGACACCGCCGGCCTCGGGCATGGTGACGACCTCGAACCGCTGCGGCTCGGAGCCGTCGGCAGGCTCGAACGTCATCGTGATCTTGCCTGCGCCGGGCACCTTGAAGTTCGTCGACTTGTACTGGTCGCCGTGGGCGTGACGGCCGATGATGATCGGCTTGTTCCAGCCCGGCACGAGCCGCGGGATGTTGCTGATGATGATCGGCTCGCGGAAGACGACGCCGCCGAGGATGTTGCGGATCGTGCCGTTGGGCGAGACCCACATCTTCTTGAGGCCGAACTCCTCGACGCGCGCCTCGTCGGGCGTGATCGTCGCGCACTTGACGCCGACACCGTGCTCCTTGATGGCGTGGGCGGCGTCGATCGTCACCTGGTCGTCGGTGGCGTCGCGGTTCTGGATCGACAGGTCGTAGTAGCGCAGGTCGATGTCGAGGTACGGGTGGATGAGGCGGTCCTTGATGAACTGCCAGATGATGCGCGTCATCTCGTCGCCGTCGAGCTCGACGACCGGACCGACGACCTTGATCTTCGCCATGCGGGGGCCTGCCTCCTGTGCCGTGGGTGTGGGCCCCAGGTTACTCGACATCGAGAGACCTGGGCGGGGCCCTCGACGCCCCCGCGCACGCCGCTGCGACGCCTGGCATGCTGGGAGTTGCGCAGTTTGCCCGAGTCGTCCGTGCCCCGGGGACGCAACGATCCCCCGGGCGGGCCGGCCGGGCCGGACCGGTGGCGCCGCCACCCCACACGACAGGACCGACATGTCCCAGCAGACTCCTGAGAACCCCGAGCGCCCCGAGGGCACCGGCCCGCGTCCGGAGGGCACGCCGCCCCCGGGTGACGCGTCGACGAGGCCCACCGGCGAGGGCGCGGCCACGGGC
>JAEXEM010000420.1 GCA_023401045.1 Actinomycetes bacterium | reverse complement strand
GTTCGGTGCGCCGGTGAGTGTTATGGCCGGATGAGGACGAGGGGTCGCGGATGCCGGGGCTTCTCGTGAGTCTGGCCGCGTGGTTCTGGTGGGGTGGTGGACGTCCGGTCGCGTGACGGCCCCGGAGTGGAGGCGGCGGACGTCCAGGCTGGTTGCGGGTCTATTGACGGGGTGGGGTCGGGGATCTACGATCCGTCAGAACTAATAGGAAACTTTCCTATGAAATGCACCCCCTCACAGTGGAGATGGCCGTGCGACGACCCTTCCTGCATCTTCTTACGGCGGCGGTGCTGGCCGCCGGGCTCGGCGCGGTGGCCGTTCCGGCTCAGGCGTCGGGGCCCCCCCCCGGCGGGGGGGGGCCCCGCCCCTCGCCGTCGCTACGGGGTCAGGCGCCCCGTCATCGGGCCGGCCGGCCGGCGTGGGCCAGGCGCACGCCGCGGGCCACGGCGGGGAAAGTGCTGTCCACCGCCGTCGGTCCCCACGCCCCCGACCACGTCCGCGGCGTCACGGCCCGCTGAGTCAGGGCCCCTGGCCGGACGGTCAGCTCGCAGCGGCGAGCAGCTCCTCCACGGCCTCCTTGAGGACGGCCTTCGGCCGCGCCCCGACGAGGCTGTTCTCCATCTCGCCGCCGGCGAAGAACGCGACGAACGGGATGGACTGGACCTTGAAGTCCTGGCTGAGCCCGGGGTTGTCGTCCGCGTTGACCTTGACGAAGCGGACGCGCCCCTCGTACTCCTCGGAGAGCTCGTGGAGCACCGGGTCGACGAGGCGGCACGGGCCGCACCACGGCGCCCAGAAGTCGACGACGACGGGCACGTCGCTGCGCAGCACCTCCGCCTCGAACGTGAGGTCGGTGACGTCGGTCGTGCTCATCGTGCCTCCTCCGCGTCCTCGACGACGAGCGCCGAGCCCTGGATCATCGGGTCGACGACCTCGTCCGTGAGGGCCGCCAGGAAGTGCTGGGCGTCGAGCGCCGCGGCACACCCGGACCCCGCCGCGGTGATCGCCTGCCGGTAGGTGTGGTCGACGACGTCGCCGCACGCGAAGACGCCCGAGAGGTTGGTCCGCGTGGAGCGGCCCTCGACCTGCACGTAGCCGTTCTCGTCGAGCTCGACCTGACCGAGCAGCAGCTCGGTGCGCGGGACGTGCCCGATCGCGACGAACAGTCCGGTGGCGCCGACCTCGCGCTCCTCGCCGGTGACGGTGTCGCGCAGCGTGACGCCGGTGACCTTCTCCTCGCCGTGGATGGCGACGACCTCGCTGTTCCACGCGAACGAGATCTTCGGGTCGGCGAAGGCGCGGTCCGCCATGATCTTCGAGGCCCGGAGCTGGTCGCGGCGGTGGACCATCGTCACCGTGCGGCCGAAGCGCGTGAGGAAGGTGGCCTCCTCGACGGCGGAGTCGCCACCGCCGACGACGAGGATGTCCTGGTCGCGGAAGAAGAACCCGTCACACGTCGCGCACCACGAGACGCCCCGCCCCGAGAGACGCTTCTCGTCGGGCAGGCCGAGCTCGCGGTACGCCGAGCCGGTCGCGAGGATGACGGCACGCGCGCGGAAGACGTCGCCACCGCCGGTGGTGACGACCTTGACGTCGCCGGTGAGCTCGAGGGAGGTGACGTCGTCCCACAGGACCTGCGCGCCGAACTTCTCCGCCTGCTTCTGCATGGCGTCCATGAGCTCGGGGCCCTGGATGCCGTCGGGGAAGCCGGGGAAGTTCTCGACCTCGGTGGTGTTCATGAGCGCGCCGCCCGCCGTGACGGAGCCGGCGACGACGACGGGTGCAAGTCCGGCACGTGCCGCGTAGATCGCCGCGGTGTAGCCCGCCGGGCCGGAGCCCACGATGACGAGGTCGCGCACGTCGGTGGCGGAGGTCGGGGTGTCGGTCACGGGGTGCCTCGCTGGGTCGGTCGGTGTCGCGGGAGACGCGACGGGGCCGCACGGCGGCCCTTGTCTGGGCTCGTCAACCGATCGTAGGGCTCTTCTGTTCCCGGGCGCCGCGCGGGTCCACGGCACCCGCGGCGTCAGGAGACCGTGATCTCGTTGACCTCGATGCGGAACTTGCCCTCGGCGTTCGTCGGCAGCTCGGTGAACCACAGGACGAGCGTCGAGGTCTGCACCGGCTGGGCGAACGTGAGGACGGTCTCCTGGCTCATCGTCGACTGCGCGAGCACGTCTCCCGCAGTCGGCGCGTCACCCGTCGTGGCGCGGACCTCGACGTTCCCGCCGGTGCCGTTGACGGAGAGCGTCACGCCGCTGACGGTCGTCTCCTCGGCGAGGGTGACCTCGAGGCCGACGGCGTCCTTGAGCCCGGCGAAGTCCGGACGGTTGTACGTGAACGAGTGCCAGAACGACGCGGGGTCCCCGTCGAACGCGCGCTCGACGTTCTCGACGCGCTCGCCGTCGGGGTTGGTGGGGTCGAGCGTGCGGACGGACGCGATGACCGGGGGCGCACCGGCCGCCGGCGCCTCCGCCTGCGGTGCGGCCGGCTCGGTGGCGGCCGGCGACTCCTCGACGACGCTCGGAGAGGGCTCCGGCGTGCTGCTGCCGGCGTCGGTGCCGCCCTGCGGGCCGAACAGCGCCCGCATCGCGACGACGAGACCGACGAGCACGGCGACACCGACGATGACGAGGACCGTCGCCGTCGGGTCGAACCGCCGCCGCTGCGGCTCGTCGGCCTCCTCCGCGATGCCGAACGAGAACGGGTCGTCGGCGAAGTCGCCGCCCCACGGCCCACCCTGCTCCGGCGCGGCCGGACCCCCGCCCTGACCTGCGAGCGGCGGGAGCGAGGCCGGCACCGCGGGCGGGGCGCCGCCGGCGTAGCCGGCTCCGACGCCCGTCGGCGGCAGGGCGGAGG
>JAEXEM010000347.1 GCA_023401045.1 Actinomycetes bacterium | reverse complement strand
GCCGGTTGCCCGGCCGCCACCCTCACGTCATCGCGTGCGCCGGCGCACCGCCAGCAGACCCGCCCCGCCGCCGAGCAGCAGCAGCGCCGTGACCACGGCCGCCAGGACGGCGGCCCCGGTGGACGCGAGCCGCCCGCCACGTGCCTCGAAGGTGTTCGTCAGCTCGACGAGCGCCTCCCCGGGCTCCGTCGTGGCGGCCAGCCCGGCGACGGGCACCCGTGCACCCTGCGAGGTGGTGACCACCCCGCCGACCGTGACGACCGCGGAGACGTGCACGGCACCGCCGGTGGCCGTCTCGGTGACGACGCAGTCGGACCCGACGGGCAGCCCCGACCAGGTCGTGCGCAAGGAGGACGGTGCGTGCAGCACCCGCTGCGCCCCACCGGGCACGTCGAGCGCGACGTCGTCCCCGTCGACCGGCCACGTGCAGGCGAGCTCGACCGTGAACGGCCCCTGCGCACCGTCGACGGAGGTGTCACCGGCGACGTGCTTGACGAGCTCGACCGACGTGAGGTCGAAGGTGTTCGTCGCGGTGACGACGGCCGTCGAGACCGTCTCCCCCGCCGCGGGTGCGGTGACCGTCACGGTCCCGTCGGCCGGGGCGAGGGCGCTGCTCGTGGCCCCGCCCGTCGCGACCTCCTCGACGGTGCACGACGTGCCCGCCGGGAACGTGCCGAAGGTCCGGACCGCCCCGGCGGTGAGGTCGAAGCGCTCGTCGAGGACGGTGCTCCCCCGGTAGGTGCACACGGCGGTGAACCCGAAGGTCGCCCGCGCACCCCACGTCGCCGCACCGTCCCCGTCGACGTCCTTGCGCACCTCGAGCACACCGGCGTCGAAGCCGTTGACGACCTCGACGGCGGCCCCCGCCGTCCCGACGGTCACCTCCGCGGAGTCCGTGCCGGTGGGCACGACGCCGGTGCCGACGAGGGTGACGCGGTCGGCGTCGGCGTCGCCGGTCTCGGTGAGCACGCAGGTGGCACGCACGGGGACGGTGCCCGCGGGCACCGTGAACGTCTCGCCGTCGAGCAGGTCGAAGGTGAGCACCGGCGATCCGGAGAACAGCACCTGGGTGCCGGTGACGGCCGCCGTGCACGTGAGGGAGAAGGAGAACGGACCGGTGACGCCCGTCGTCGCCTCGGTGTCGACGCGCTTGGTCACGCTCAGCGTGCCGAACTCGTACGTGTTGGTGACGGTCGCGACCTGGGCGGTCGGGACCGACCCGTCCGCGGCGGCGGGCGCGTCGACGTCGAGACCGACCGTGGCGCTGCGGGTGGTCTCGCCGCGGTCGCCGAGGCTCCCGGACTCCGTCACCTCGCACCGGGCGCCGACCGGCACCCCGTCGATGCGGGCCCGGTAGCCGCCGGCGTCGTCGAGGGTGAGCTCCGAGGCCGCGCCGAGGTCGAGCGTCGTGCCGTCGAGCGTGCACACGACGTCGGCGGTGAAGCCGTCCGGCGCGTACGAGGCGGCCGGCCCGTCGACGACCTTGCGGACCTCGATCGGCCCGGTGAGCACCTCGACGCCCATCTTCGCCGGGGCGATCTTCTTCCACGCGGCGTCCCCGAGGTCGCGGTACTTCACCCCGAACTGGTTCCACGCGACGACGTCGTCCGCCGCGGTGCCGGCAGGCACCCCGTCGGTCGCCGTCGGGCTCGCGAGGACGTTGCGGGTCTGGAACGTGACGTCGACGAACTGCCCGCTGAGCAGCGCACCGCCGCTCGAGGTGCGCAGGTCGGCGCGCACCCGCAGGCCGGTGACGGCCGACCAGTCGGTCGACCCGTCGACGACCGTCCACGTCTCGCCGGCCTGCTCGCACACCGCGCCGGTGGTGAGCCCGGCCCACGTGCCGGAACACACCGCGGCGTGGGTCGACACCTCGGTGACGACGGTCGTCCCGGCCGGCGCGGTCACCTGCAGCGAGCCCGGCACGACCTGCGGCCGGTACACCGACCCGCGGGTCTGGCCCGAGATGATCATCGTGTCCCCCACCGCGGCGAGCGGGTCGAAGATCGTCAGGTCCTCGACGCTCGTCGTGCCGCCGTTGACGACGCGCAGCACCCAGTCGTCGACCCCGCCGACGACGGAGCGGGCGACGCACGGCGTGCGGTAGTACGACCCGCCGGTGGCCTCGAGCAGCGGGCTGCACTCCTGCCCGTCGGGCGTCGCGGCGCCCGCGGACGCGCCGCGCACGCCCTTGACGGTGAAGAGGTTCGGGCCGCTGCGGGGCTGCACGTGGTCGGTCGCGCCGCACGTCGCCGCGTCCGCCGCCCACGCGCCCGTCACCGGCCGCGAGGCGTCGATCGCGCTGCACGCGTCGAGCGTCTGGGCGGTGCGCACGGTCATCGTGTTGGTCGCACGCTGCCCGGCGCCGAGCCCGGGCTGCAGCTCGAGCTGCAGCCGGACCGTCACGCTCTCGCCCGGTGCGAGCCGGCGCCCGTCGGCGGGCCAGCGCACGACGAGGTCGGCCCCGTCGCGGGTGACCGTCACGCGGTCGGACATCGCGCTGCCCACGGGCACGGTCACCTCGGGTGCCGTCTCACCGGTCCACACGAGCGTCGAGGGCAGCGTGTCCCGCAGCTCGGCGACGTCGAGGTAGCCGGTGCCGTCGTTGCGGAACGTGAGGTCCCACGGCACGGCCCGCCCGACGTCGACCGTGCGGTCGCCGCCGTTCGCGAGCTTGGTGACGGCCAGGCGGTGCGTGCCCTCGAAGAGGGTGACGCGCGCGGCGGACGCCCGCTCCTGGGAGGCCTCGCCGTTGAGCCTGTCGGCCTGGGCGACGACCTCGTTCGTCACCTCGAGCGGGGTGCCGTCGAGGACCACCGGGTCACCGGTCGCGCGCGAGGTGTCGCGCAGCCGGACGCTGAGGGCGGCGCGCGCCGACC
>JAEXEM010000332.1 GCA_023401045.1 Actinomycetes bacterium | reverse complement strand
CGCGCCGCCCCGCGCCGCCGCTGCGGCGGGAGCCGGCCGGAGCCGCCGCGGTGGGTACCGCGATGAACCGGGGATTTGGTCGACCGCGCGTCCGTGCCGTAGTCTCGTGGGGCCCAAGACCGCCGGTCGTCGGCCCGTTCTCGGACCGACCGAAGCTCCGCACCACGCGGGGGCCAGCGCAGGCGAGAGCTCCATGCACGACGACACGTCGTCGGACCACGTCCGAGGACCGTCGTCATCCACCGAGCCCCGCGCCTGCGCGGGGCTCTTCGTCGTTCAGCGGACGTTTCGGCAGACCGGTGGCACCACCATCGGAAGGATTGCCATGGCGAGGCCGGACAAGGCTGCCGCTGTCGCGGAGCTGGCGGAGCGCTTCCGCGGCTCGAACGCGGCCGTGCTGACCGAGTACCGCGGGCTCACCGTCGCGCAGCTCAAGACGCTGCGCAAGGCGCTCGGCGGCAACGCGCAGTACGCCGTGGTGAAGAACACGCTGACCGCGATCGCGGCCAAGGAAGCCGGCATCGACGGCCTCGACGACGCGCTCGCGGGCCCGTCGGCGATCGCCTTCGTCGACGGCGACCCGGTCGAGGCCGCCAAGGGTCTGCGTGACTTCGCCAAGGCGAACCCCGCACTGGTCATCAAGGGGGGCGTCCTCGACGGCCGCCCGATGACCGCTGCGGACATCACCAAGCTCGCGGACCTCGAGTCCCGCGAGGTGCTGCTGGCCAAGGCGGCCGGCGCGATGAAGGCCAAGCTCTACCAGGCCGCGTACCTGTTCACGGCTCCTGCCTCGCAGGCCGTGCGCACCGTCGAGGCCCTGCGTGCCAAGCAGGAGTCCGACGCCGCAGCCTGAGCCCGACGCTCCGGCCGCACGCTCTCGTAGCAAGCCCCCAGCACTCCCGCCGTCCGACCAGGGCGGGGGGTCCGAACGGAAGGAACCGCCATCATGGCGAAGCTCACCACCGACGAGCTCATCGACGCGTTCAAGGAGCTCACGCTCATCGAGCTCTCCGAGTTCGTCAAGGCCTTCGAGGAGACCTTCGAGGTCACCGCTGCCGCCCCGGCCGCCGTCGCGGTCGCGGCCCCGGCCGCCGGTGGCGCGGGCGGCGACGCCCCGGCCGAGGAGGAGAAGGACTCGTTCGACGTCGTCCTCGAGGCGGCCGGCGACAAGAAGATCCAGGTCATCAAGGAGGTGCGCACGCTCACGAGCCTCGGCCTCAAGGAGGCCAAGGACCTCGTCGACGGCGCGCCGAAGCCGGTTCTCGAGGGTGTCAACAAGGAGACCGCGGACAAGGCCAAGGCTGCCCTCGAGGGCGCCGGCGCCACCGTCGTCCTCAAGTGACGTCGCGGGCGCCCGTCACGCGCTGACGGGCGTCCTGCCGCACGAGGCCCGCACCCCGCTCGGGGGTGCGGGCCTCGTCGCGTCCCGGGGCGTCGACCACGGACGTGCGACGGCGGGTCCACCGCGCGGTGCGCCGTCGCAGGTCACG
Source organism: Actinomycetes bacterium (assembly GCA_023401045.1). Taxonomy (GTDB): domain Bacteria; phylum Actinomycetota; class Actinomycetes; order Actinomycetales; family Cellulomonadaceae; genus Cellulomonas. Next base: position 5,621 of record JAEXEM010000332.1, on the reverse strand, counting down.
GCGCTGCATGCGGGCGGTGGGGCGGTCGGCCGGGCGCAGGACCCCGTGGGTGTGCCACCATGGTCACCGCGACAACGAGGTCGCGACCCTGGAGATGCTGGGGGCCTTGCATTCGTGCGCTCGCACGCGTACGCTAGCGCTTTGCGCTGGCCTGTGCCCGCGATCTCAGATATCCCGACCCCGGAGCCGACGTACGTGCGCGTCGTCACCGGGGGTCGAGGCCGGGGGTCGTTCTCCGCCAGGCGGCGCAGCGTGCCACGATCCGCAGGGAAGGACCCCTCTTGGCTGCCTCGCGCACCCCTTCTGCACCGTCCGCCGACGCCATCGCGAACCGCACCGCATCCCGTCGTATCTCCTTCGCCAAGATCCACGAGCCCCTCGAGGTCCCCGACCTGCTCGGTCTGCAGACCGAGAGCTTCGACTGGCTGCTCGGCAACGAGCGCTGGCAGGCCCGCGTCGCCGCCGCGCTCGAGGCGGGCCGCACGGACGTGCCGGAGACCGCGGGCCTCGAGGAGATCTTCGAGGAGATCTCCCCGATCGAGGACTTCGGCGGGACCATGTCCCTCTCCTTCCGCGAGCACCGCTTCGAGCCGCCGAAGTACACGGCCGAGGAGTGCAAGGAGAAGGACTTCACCTTCGCGGCGCCGCTGTTCGTCACCGCCGAGTTCGTCAACTACACGACCGGCGAGATCAAGTCGCAGACGGTCTTCATGGGTGACTTCCCGCTCATGACCGAGCGCGGCACCTTCATCATCAACGGCACCGAGCGTGTCGTCGTCTCGCAGCTCGTGCGCTCCCCGGGCGTCTACTTCGAGCGCGTCGCCGACAAGACGTCCGACAAGGACGTCCTCACCGCCAAGGTCATCCCGAGCCGTGGGGCCTGGCTCGAGTTCGAGATCGACAAGCGCGACAACGTCGGTGTCCGCGTCGACCGCAAGCGCAAGCAGAACGCGACCGTCCTGCTCAAGGCGCTCGGCATGACCGAGGGTGAGATCCGCGAGGAGTTCGCGGAGTTCCCCGCCGTCATCGACACCCTCGAGAAGGACCACGTCCAGACCCAGGACGAGGCGCTGCTCGACCTCTACCGCAAGATCCGTCCCGGCGAGCCGCCGACGGTCGAGGCCGGCCGCGCGCTCCTCGAGAACTTCTACTTCAACCCGAAGCGCTACGACCTCGCGAAGGTCGGCCGCTACAAGCTGAACAAGAAGCTCGGCCAGGACGCGCCGCTGTCCGACTCGGTGCTCACGCTGTCCGACGTCGTCGCGACGATCAAGTACCTCGCCGCGCTCCACATCGACAAGGCGACGCTCCCGGGCGAGCGCAACGGCGAGGCCATCGAGGTCCGTGTCGAGACCGACGACATCGACCACTTCGGCAACCGCCGCATCCGCGCGGTCGGCGAGCTCATCCAGAACCAGGTCCGCACGGGCCTGTCCCGGATGGAGCGTGTCGTGCGCGAGCGCATGACGACGCAGGACGTCGAGGCGATCACGCCGCAGACCCTCATCAACATCCGCCCCGTCGTGGCCTCCATCAAGGAGTTCTTCGGGACGAGCCAGCTGTCGCAGTTCATGGACCAGAACAACCCGCTCGCGGGCCTGACGCACAAGCGGCGTCTGTCGGCCCTCGGCCCGGGTGGTCTGTCCCGCGACCGCGCCGGCATGGAGGTCCGTGACGTCCACACCTCGCACTACGGCCGCATGTGCCCGATCGAGACCCCCGAGGGCCCGAACATCGGCCTCATCGGCTCGCTCGCGACCTACGGGCGGATCAACCCGTTCGGGTTCGTCGAGACGCCGTACCGCCGCGTCGTCGACGGCAAGGTCACGGACGAGGTCGACTACCTCACCGCGGACGACGAGGACCGGCACATCATCGCCCAGGCGAACGCCCCGCTGAACGCGGACGGCTCGTTCGTCGAGGACGCCGTCCTCGTGCGCACCAAGGGCGGCGAGCCCGACCTCGTGCCCGGGGCCAACGTCGACTACATGGACGTCTCCCCGCGCCAGATGGTGTCGGTCGCGACGGCCCTCATCCCGTTCCTCGAGCACGACGACGCCAACCGCGCCCTCATGGGCGCGAACATGCAGCGCCAGGCCGTGCCGCTGGTCCGCTCCGAGGCGCCGCTCGTCGGCACCGGCATGGAGCGTCGTGCCGCGGTCGACGCCGGTGACGTCATCGTCGCGAGCAAGCCGGGTGTCGTCACGGAGGTGTCCGCCGACCTCGTCACCGTCGCCAACGACGACGCGACGACGTCGACCTACCGCGTGGCGAAGTTCCGCCGCTCGAACCAGGGCACGAGCTACAACCAGCGCGTGCTCGTCGAGCAGGGCGCCCGCGTCGAGGTCGGCTCGGTGCTCGCCGACGGCCCCGCGACGGACGAGGGCGAGCTCGCGCTCGGCCGCAACCTGCTCGTCGCGTTCATGTCGTGGGAGGGCCACAACTACGAGGACGCGATCATCCTGTCGCAGCGTCTCGTGCAGGACGACGTCCTCTCCTCGATCCACATCGAGGAGCACGAGGTCGACGCCCGTGACACCAAGCTCGGCCCCGAGGAGATCACGCGGGACATCCCGAACGTCTCCGAGGAGGTCCTCGCGGACCTCGACGAGCGCGGCATCATCCGCATCGGTGCCGAGGTCGCGGCCGGCGACATCCTCGTCGGCAAGGTGACCCCCAAGGGCGAGACCGAGCTGACCCCGGAGGAGCGCCTGCTCCGCGCGATCTTCGGCGAGAAGGCGCGCGAGGTGCGCGACACCTCGCTCAAGGTCCCGCACGGCGAGTCCGGCACGGTCATCGAGGTGCGCACGTTCAGCCGCGACGACGGCGACGAGCTGCCGGCCGGTGTCAACGAGCTCGTCCGCGTGTACATCGCGCAGCGCCGCAAGATCACCGACGGTGACAAGCTCGCCGGCCGTCACGGCAACAAGGGCGTCATCTCGAAGATCCTGCCCGTCGAGGACATGCCGTTCCTCGCGGACGGCACGCCGGTCGACGTCGTCCTCAACCCGCTGGGTGTCCCGGGCCGCATGAACGTCGGCCAGGTCCTCGAGACCCACCTCGGGTGGGTCGCGAAGCAGGGCTGGGACATCGAGCTCGCCGAGGGCGACGTGCAGTGGAAGGACGGCGTGCCCGCCGTCGCCCACCGCTCGGAGCCCGGCACCCCGGTCGCCACCCCGGTGTTCGACGGCGTGCCGGAGCAGACCCTCACCGGGCTGCTCTCGACGACGCTGCCCAACCGTGACGGCGAGCGCATGGTGCAGGGCGACGGCAAGGCGCGGCTGTTCGACGGCCGCTCCGGCGAGCCGTTCCCGGACCCGGTGTCCGTCGGCTACATGTACATCCTCAAGCTGCACCACCTCGTGGACGACAAGATCCACGCCCGGTCGACCGGCCCCTACTCGATGATCACGCAGCAGCCGCTGGGTGGTAAGGCGCAGTTCGGTGGCCAGCGGTTCGGCGAGATGGAGGTGTGGGCCCTGGAGGCGTACGGCGCCGCCTACACGCTGCAGGAGCTGCTCACCATCAAGTCGGACGACGTCCCGGGCCGCGTCAAGGTCTACGAGGCGATCGTCAAGGGCGAGAACATCCCGGACTCCGGCATCCCGGAGTCGTTCAAGGTCCTGCTCAAGGAGATGCAGTCGCTCTGCCTGAACGTCGAGGTGCTGTCGTCCGACGGCGTGTCCATCGACATGAAGGAGAACGACGACGAGGTCTACCGCGCCGCGGAGGAGCTCGGCATCGACCTGTCGCGGCGCCCGAACGCCAGCAGCATCGAGGAGATCTGAGGCCGAGCCCCGGCCCGGTGCCGCACCCCAGCAGGGGACGCGGGTCCGGGCCGGGCGCCGACACCCGTTGCAGATTCGCCGGTGAGCCGTCAGGCCCCGGAACGCGAAGGAAGTAGGAACCTTGCTCGACGTCAACGTCTTCGACGAGCTGCGCATCGGCCTGGCCACGGCCGACGACATCCGTGCCTGGTCGCACGGCGAGGTGAAGAAGCCCGAGACCATCAACTACCGGACCCTCAAGCCGGAGAAGGACGGGCTCTTCTGCGAGAAGATCTTCGGTCCCACCCGGGACTGGGAGTGCTACTGCGGCAAGTACAAGCGCGTGCGCTTCAAGGGCATCATCTGCGAGCGCTGCGGCGTCGAGGTGACGCGCTCGAAGGTGCGCCGTGAGCGCATGGGTCACATCGAGCTGGCCGCCCCGGTCACGCACATCTGGTTCTTCAAGGGTGTGCCCAGCCGGCTCGGCTACCTGCTCGACCTGGCGCCGAAGGACCTGGAGAAGGTCATCTACTTCGCGGCCTACATGATCACGTGGGTCGACGAGGACGGTCGCCAGGAGGACCTCCCCAACCTCCAGAACGAGATCGACCTGGAGAAGAAGGAGATCGCGGACCGCCGCGACAACGACATCAACGCCCGCGCCCAGAAGCTCGAGGCCGACCTGGCCGAGCTCGAGGCCGAGGGCGCCAAGGCCGACGCGCGCCGCAAGGTCCGTGACTCCGCCGAGCGCGAGATGGCGCAGATCCGCAAGCGCGCGGACGCCGAGCTCGACCGCCTCGAGCAGGTCTGGGACCGGTTCAAGAACCTCAAGGTCGCCGACCTCGAGGGTGACGAGATGCTCTACCGGCAGCTCCAGGACCGGTACGGCAACTACTTCGAGGGCTCGATGGGCGCCCAGGCGATCCAGAAGCGCCTCGAGGCGTTCGACCTGGTCGCCGAGGCCGAGTCGCTGCGCGAGACCATCCGCTCCGGCAAGGGCCAGCGCAAGACCCGTGCCCTCAAGCGCCTCAAGGTCGTCAACGCGTTCCTCACGACGAACAACTCGCCGACGGGCATGGTCCTCGACGCGGTCCCGGTCATCCCGCCGGACCTGCGCCCGATGGTCCAGCTCGACGGTGGCCGTTTCGCCACGTCGGACCTCAACGACCTCTACCGCCGCGTCATCAACCGGAACAACCGCCTCAAGCGGCTCCTCGACCTGGGCGCGCCGGAGATCATCGTCAACAACGAGAAGCGGATGCTCCAGGAGGCCGTCGACTCGCTGTTCGACAACGGCCGTCGTGGTCGCCCGGTGACGGGCCCCGGCAACCGTCCGCTCAAGTCGATCTCCGACATGCTCAAGGGCAAGCAGGGCCGGTTCCGCCAGAACCTGCTCGGCAAGCGCGTCGACTACTCGGGCCGTTCGGTCATCGTCGTCGGCCCGCAGCTCAAGCTGCACCAGTGCGGCCTGCCCAAGCAGATGGCGCTCGAGCTGTTCAAGCCGTTCGTCATGAAGCGTCTGGTCGACCTCAACCACGCCCAGAACATCAAGTCGGCCAAGCGCATGGTCGAGCGCGCCCGCCCCGTCGTGTGGGACGTGCTCGAGGAGGTCATCACCGAGCACCCGGTGCTGCTCAACCGTGCACCCACGCTGCACCGTCTGGGCATCCAGGCGTTCGAGCCGCAGCTCGTCGAGGGCAAGGCGATCCACCTGCACCCGCTCGTCTGCGCCGCGTTCAACGCGGACTTCGACGGTGACCAGATGGCCGTCCACCTGCCCCTGAGCGCCGAGGCGCAGGCCGAGGCCCGCATCCTCATGCTCTCGAGCAACAACATCCTCAAGCCGTCGGACGG
>JAEXEM010000248.1 GCA_023401045.1 Actinomycetes bacterium | reverse complement strand
GCGGCGGCGAGGGCGTCGCGCACGACGTGCGGTGGCACGACCCCGCCCGGCCCGGCGAGCTGCGCGAGGTCGGCGAGCGTGGCGAGCTCGGCCGCGTGGGTGTGCCGCAGCGTCGCGAACCCGCGGTCGACGAGGACGTCGTCGACGAGCCCGACCTGCCCGACGGTCGGCGTGCCGAGCGTGACCCCGACGGCGACGCAGCCGTCGACGACGTCCGCCTCGCGCACGAGCTCCTCGGTCACCGGCACGGACGTGTCGTAGACGCAGGCGACCTGCGCGCCGGTGTAGATGCGCCCCTTGGCGGCGGCGTACGCCTCCATGGACCCGTGCCAGTCGAGGTGGTCGGGGGCGACGTTGAGCACCGCTGCGGCTTGCGCCGACATCGAGTAGGTGTGGTGGAGCTGGAAGCTCGACAGCTCGACGGCGAGCACCTCGAGGGTCGGGTCGAGCGCCGCGAGGACGACCGGGGTGCCGATGTTCCCGACGGCCAGCGTGCGACGCCCCGCCGCGCGCAGGATCGACTCGAGCATGCCGACGGTCGTCGTCTTGCCGTTCGTCCCGGTGACCGCGAGCCACGGCGCCGGCTCCCCCGCCCCGCCGTCGCGCGGCACGCGGACCTGCCAGGCGAGCTCGACCTCGCTCCACACCGGCACCTCGAGGTCGCGCGCGGCGACGAGCAACGGGTGGTGCGGCGGCAGGCCGGGCGAGGCGACGACGAGGTCGGCGCCCGCGAGCCGGTCCGCGACGAGCGCGCCGGCGTCCCGGGACGTCGCCTCGGGCGCCCGTTCGTCGAACGTGACGACGTGCGCGCCGCGGTCGGCGAGGACCTGCGCCGCGGCACGCCCGGAGACACCGAGACCCGCGACGAGGACCGTGCGGCCGTCGAACCGTGCGTCCACCTACTGCGCCACCCACTCCGCGTAGAAGATGCCGACCCCGAGGGCGACGAAGAGCCCCGCGATGATCCAGAACCGGATGACGATCGTCACCTCGCCCCACCCCGACAGCTCGAAGTGGTGGTGCAGCGGCGCCATCTTGAACACGCGTCTGCCGGTCATCTTGAAGAAGCCGATCTGGATGACGTCCGACAGCACGATGAGGACGAACAGACCGCCGATGATCGCCCCGAGGATCTCGGTGCGGGTGAGGATCGTCAGGGCCGCGAGCGCACCGCCGAGCGCGAGCGAGCCCGTGTCGCCCATGAAGATCTTCGCGGGGCTCGCGTTCCACCACAGGAACCCGAACAGCGAGCCGGTGATGGCGGCCGCGACGACGGCGAGCGCGAGCGGGTCGCGCGTCTCGTAGCAGCGCGGCCCGGCCGAGAGCACCGACTGGCACGTCTGGTTGAACTGCCACACGCCGACGACGACGTAGGCGCCGAAGACGATGAGCGAGACGCCCGTCGCGAGCCCGTCGAGACCGTCGGTGAGGTTGACGGCGTTCGACCACGCGGTGATGAGGAAGTTCGCCCACACGACGAACAGGACGAGCCCGAGGGCCGGCCCGGCGAACGCGAGGTCGATCCCGGTGTCGCGGATGAAGGAGATCCGCGTCGACGCCGGTGTGCGGAACTGCTCGTTGGGGAACTGCAGCGCGAGCACGGAGAACGCGACGCCGACGATGCCCTGCCCGACGATCTTCCACAGCGGGCTGAGCCCGAGCGAGCGCTGGCGGGAGATCTTGATGAAGTCGTCGAGGAACCCGACGACACCCAGGCCCGTCATGAGGAAGAGCGTGAGCAGCGCGGACGCGCTCGGTCTCGTGCCGGTGAGCAGCAGGCCGACGCCCCACCCGATGAGGGTGGCGCCGATGATGACGACACCGCCCATCGTCGGCGTGCCGCGCTTGGTGAAGTGCGCGGTCGGCCCGTCCTGGCGGATGAACTGCCCGTACTGGCGGCGCACGAGGAAGCGGATGAACAGCGGGGTGCCGAGCAGCGCGATGAGCATCGACACGCCGCCGGACAGCAGGACGGCCCTCATGCGCCGGCCTCCACGAGCCGGTCGCCGAGGCGCCACAGGCCTGCACCGAACGACGACTTCACGAGGACGACGTCACCGGGACGCAGCTCCTCGGCGAGGAAGGCGGCCGCGGCGTCGACGTCGTCGGCGAGGACGACCTCGTCACCCCAGGAGCCCTCGTGGTTGGCGCCGTCCCGGATGGCGCGCGCGCCGTCGCCGACGACGACCGTGAGGTCGATGTTGAGCCGGACGACGAGCCGGCCGATCGCGTCGTGCGCGGCGCGCGAGCCCTCGCCGAGCTCGAGCATCTCGCCGAGCACGGCGACCGAGCGGCGCTCGCGCCCGGCGATGACGGCGAGCGCCTTGAGCGCCGCACGCATCGAGTCGGGGTTGGCGTTGTACGAGTCGTCGACGACGGTGACGCCGTCGGGACGGTCGACGACGTGCATGCGGTGCGGCGACAGCGCGTCCGCGGCCGACAGGCCGGCGGCGACGTCGTCGATCCCGATGCCGACGGCACGTGCCGCCGCCGCCGCGGCGAGCGCGTTGTGGACGTGGTGCTCCCCGACGAGCCGCAGCGTGACGGGGCGCTCGACCGTGCCCTCGGCGTCGGCCTCGACGAGCGTGAAGCTCGCCCGGCCCAGGCCGTCGAGCCGCTGGTCGAGCGCGCGCACCGCGGCGTCCGGCGCGACGCCGAAGAGCACGACCGGGCCCGGTGCGGCGGCGGCCATCGCCCGGACACGGTGGTCGTCGGCGTTGAGGACGGCGACACCGCCGGGCACGAGACCGGTGACGATCTCGGACTTCGCCCGGGCGACGTCCTCGACCGTGCCGCCGAAGCCGCCGAGGTGCGCGTGCCCGACGACGAGGACGACCGCGACGTCCGGCGGTGCGATGTCGGTGAGGTAGGTGAGGTGGCCCGGGCCGCTCGCACCCATCTCGAGGACGAGGAAGCGGGTCTGCTCGTCGGCGCGCAGCACGGTGAGCGGCAGGCCGATCTCGTTGTTGAACGAGCGGACGGGCGCCACGGTCGGGCCGACCGACCCGCAGAGCTGGGCGAGGACGTCCTTCGTCGTCGTCTTGCCCACCGAGCCGGTCACCCCGATGACGCGCAGCCCGCTGCCGCCGGGCTCCTGCGCGGCCTCCCGGAGTCGGACGAGCACGTCGCGCGCGAGGTCGCCGAGCGCGCGCTCGACGTCGTCGACGACGACGCACGGGACGCCGTCGAGGGCCCGCGACGTGAGGACGAGGGAGGCGCCGGCGGCGACGGCCGCAGACGCGTAGTCGTGCCCGTCGACGTGCTCACCGGGCAGGGCGACGAACAGACCGCCCGGCAGCACCTCCCGCGAGTCGACGACGACGGGACCCGCGACGACCTGCGCGGGCTCGACCCCGGACAGGCGGCCGCTCGTCGCGGCCGCGATCTCGGCCGCCGTGAGCGCGATCACGCGTGCTGTCCCGAGCGCTCGGCACGAGCGGCGAGGAACACGTCACGGTCGTTGTAGCGGTGGAACACCCCGGCGATCTCCTGGGTCGGTTCGTGGCCCTTGCCGGTGACGATGACGGTGTCGTCAGGTCCTGCCAGGGCGAGGGCGTCGCGGATGGCCTGCGCGCGGCTCGTGGCCTCGTGCACGTCGGCCAGGTCGGGGCGCGCCCGGCGCACCCCGTCGAGCACGGCCGCCCGGATGGACGCGGGGTCCTCCGAGCGCGGGTTCTCGTCGGTGACGACGACGACGTCGGCGAGCCGGCCCGCGACCTCGCCGAGCAGCGGGCGCTTGCCGCGGTCGCGGTCGCCGTCGGAGCCGAGGACGAGCAGCAGCCGGCCGGGCGTGATGGGGCGCACGGCGTCGAGCGCGAGCTCGAGCGCCTCGGGCGTGTGGGCGTAGTCGACGAGGCACAGCGGCCAGCCGTCGCCGCGCTCGACGACCCGCTCCATGCGCCCGGGGATGGCGTGCGCGCCGGCGACGCCGCGCACCGCGTCCTCGAGCGGCACGCCGGCGGCGTGCGCGACGACGATGGCGAGGGCCGCGTTCGAGACGTTGACGAGACCGGGCAGCGGGCTGTGCGCCTCGTGCCGCACGCCGTCCGGGCCGCGCAGGACGAAGCGCGAGCCCACGCCGTCGAGACCGATGTCGGCCTCGACGACGGACCAGTCGGCGTACGCCTCGCACCGCGACCCGACGTGCGTGCTCACGGTCTCGACCGGGATCGGGGACTCGTCGGCGAGCCGCTGGCCCCAGACGTCGTCGACGACGACGACGCCGCGCCGGGCCTGCTCGGGCGCGAAGAGCCGCTCCTTGTCGCGGAAGTAGCCCTCCATGTCACCGTGGAAGTCGAGGTGGTCGCGCTGGAGGTTGGTGAACGCGACGACGTCGAAGACGAGCCCGTTGACCCGCCCGAGCGCGAGCGCGTGCGAGGAGACCTCGGTCGTCATCGCCGTCGCGCCGCGCTCGTGCGCGAGCGCGACGAGGGACTGCAGGACGGGCGCCTCGACGGTCGTGCGCGGGCTCTCGACGGCGTCCTCGCCGATCCGCAGCTCGACGGTGCCGAGCAGCGCCGTCCGCTCGTGACGGGTTCGCAGGGCGGCGTCGACGAGGTACGTCGTCGTCGTCTTGCCGTTCGTGCCGGTGACGCCGACCGTGACGAGGTGGCGCGCCGGGTCGTCGAAGGCCCACGCCGCGACGGGGCCGGCCAGCGCCCGCGGGTCCTCGGCGACGAGCACCGGGACGTCGAGGTCGCCGGCGAACCCGACACCCTCGGGGTCGGTGAGCACCGCGACCGCGCCGCGCGCGACGGCGTCGGCCGCGAACCGCGCGCCGTGGACCTTGAGGCCCGGGACCGCGACGAAGACGTCGCCGGGGGCGACGTCCGTGCTCGACATGGACACGCCGGTCGACGTCCGTCCCGCGGGGTCGGCACCGAGGGTGCCGAGACCGAACGCGGCGACGAGGTCGTCGACCCTGCGAACCGGCGGGTGCTCAGGGCGCAGCCGACCCAGAGGGGACGTCATGAGGAGAAATCTACCCCTCCCGCTCACTGCCACGTCGTCGGCGGCAGCGACGCGGGCACCCCCGAGGGCGCCACGCCGAGCTGCTGGAGGGCGTACTGGGTCACCTTGGAGAAGACAGGGGCGGCCACCGTGCCGCCGTAGGTCGTCGTGCGCGGCTCGTGGACGATGACCGCGGTGACGACCTGGGGGTCGTCCGCCGGCGCGACGCCGATGAACGACGCCGTGATGCCGATGCGGCCCGGCTCGAAGCGCTGCGCCGTCCCGGTCTTCCCGGCGACGCGGTACCCGGGGATGGCGGCGTTCGCGCCGGTGCCGTCGTCGACGACGCTCTCCATCATCGACAGCACCGTCGCCGCGGTCTGCTCCGAGACGACCCGCGTCCCCTCGGTGCCCGCGCGCGGCTCGAACGTGCCGTCGGGGTCGGTCCAGCCGGCGACGAGGTGCGGCGTCACACGCACGCCGCCGTTGGCGATCGTCGCGAAGACGCTCGTCGCCTGCAGCGCGTTGACCGACACCGCCTGGCCGAAGAGGACGGCGTACCGGGAGCGGCCGTCCCACTCCTGCCAGGGCCGCAGGATGCCCGCGGACTCCCCCGGCATCTCGATGCCCGTCCTGCTGCCGAAGCCGAACGACGTCATGTACGCGTGCCGCTGCTCGAGCGAGAGCCGCTCGCCGATCTGGATCGTCCCGGTGTTCGACGACTCGGCGAAGATCCCGGTCGCCGTGAGCTTCTGCACGGGGTGGTCGTGCGAGTCCTTGAAGGTCTGGCCGTTGGGTGTCGTCAGCCGGTCGGCGACCTCGAAACGCTCGTCGGGTGTGACGAGTCCCTCCTCGAGCGCGGCCGCCATCGTGATGACCTTGCCCGTCGAGCCGGGCTCGAAGACGTCCGAGACGCTCTTCGACAGCGCGGTGCTCGCGAGGTCGCCCGGTGAGTTCGGGTCGAACGGCAGCGACTCGGCGAGCGCGAGGATCTCACCGGTGTCGGGCCGCATGACGACGACGGCACCGCCGTCGGCCTGCGTCGCGGCGATCTGGCGTCGCAGCTCCTCCTCCGCCTTCCACTGCAGGTCGGAGCGGATGGTGAGGCGCACCGAGCGGCCGTCGCGCGCGGGCGCGGACTCGCTGGCACCGCCGGGGATCGGCTGGCCGCCCTTCCCGCGCTCGTAGCTCTCCTGCCCCTGGGTGCCGCGCAGCTGCTCGTCGAGCGCGGACTCCAGGCCCTGCAGGCCCTGGCCGTTGGAGTTGACGAAGCCGACGAGGTTCCCCGCCACCGTGCCCTTGGGGTAGACCCGGTCGGCGACCTTCTCCACCGAGATCCCGTCGAGCCGCAGCGAGCGGACCTCCCGGGCGACCTCGGGCAGGACGTTGCGTGCGATGACGACCCAGCCGCGGTCGCCGACGAGGCGGCCGCCGAGCTCGGCGGTGTCGAGGCCGAGCACCGGCGCGAGCCGGCCGGCGACGCCCGCGGCGCCGTCGAGGCCGTCCGCGCCGCGTCCGCGGTACCGCTCGACGAGGACCTGGTTGGCGACGACGTTGTACCGCTCGACGGACGTGGCGAGGACCACGCCGTCGGCGTCGGTGATCTCGCCGCGCGCGCCGATGACGGCGTACGTCGTCATGCGCGCGGCGCGTGCCTGCTCGGCGATCTCGGGGCCGGCGAGGCCCTGGAGGTAGACGAGCCTGCCCGCGAACGCGACGA
>JAEXEM010000259.1 GCA_023401045.1 Actinomycetes bacterium | reverse complement strand
GTCCGGGCGTCGTGCCGGTGCGCTCGTGCGCACCGCGTCCGGGGTGCTCGGCGGTGGCGGTGGTGGCAAGGACGACGTCGCGCAGGGTGGCGGCACCGACGCGGCCCGGCTTCCCGAGGCACTCGAGGCCGTCGTCGCGGCGGTCCGTGGCTGACGTGGCCGAGGTCACCCGGGGGGTGCGCCTCGCGGTCGACGTCGGCACGGTGCGTGTCGGCCTTGCCGCGAGCGATCCCGACGGCCTGCTGGCGACCCCGGTGACGACGCTCGCGCGGGCCGCCGGGACCCCGTCCCGGCGCTCCTCGGACGTCCTCGGGATCGCCGCGGAGGTGCGCGAGCGTGACGCGCGGGTCGTGTACGTCGGGCTCCCGCGGCACCTGTCCGGGGGGGAGGGGTCGTCCGCAGGGCGTTCCCGCGCGTACGCTGTCGCACTGGCGCACGCGGTCCGGCCCGCCGAGGTCCGGCTCGTGGATGAGCGGTTGAGCACGGTGACCGCGCATCAGGCGCTCCAGGCGTCCGGCCGATCCGGGCGCCGCCAGCGGCAGGTCGTCGACCAGGCGGCCGCGGTGGTGATCCTGCAGCACGCGTTGGACACGGAGAGGTCGACAGGACGGCGCCCCGGTGAACGGGTCGTGGTCCCGGAGGACCGAACGGGTGAGGCGCACGGGGGCGTTGCGGGCGACGGCACGACGACGGTGGAGTGACGCGCAGGTGAGCAACCAGACGGAGTGGTGGGCCCCCGTGAGGCCGGACGACGGCGCGGGCGACCCGTTCGACGGTGAGCGTGCCGCCCGACCCGGTGGCCCCGGGGAGCCGCGTCGACGGTCGCGGTCCCAGGGGCGCAAGCGCGAGGAGCGCATGCGCAAGCAGCGTCGGCGGCGGTCGATCGCCGTCCTCGTCGTCGCGATCGTGCTCGTCGCCGGCGCGGGCTACGTCGTGCTCTCCCTCCTGGGCGGGTCGATCCTCGCCGGCGTGCGCGGCGGTCCGGCCGCCGTCACCGACTTCCCCGGCCCGGGTCGGCCGGGTGCGCCGCCCGTGACGATCAACAGCGGCGACTCGGGTGCCGCGATGGGGCGCACCCTGCACGCCGCGGGCATCGTGGCCTCGGAGGGCGCCTTCCGGGCGGCCTTCGACGCCAACCCGGACGCGTCGCTCATCCAGCCCGGGACGTACCAGCTGCTGCTCGAGATGAAGGCCGAGGACGCGGTCCGCGCGCTGCTCGACCCCAAGAGCCGGGTGTCGATGAAGGTGACCGTCCCACCGGGCTTCACGAAGAACCAGGTGTTCTCCCGCATCAACGAGGTCACTCTCATCCCCGTCGCCGACCTCGAGGCGGCCGCTGCCGACCCGGCGGCCATCGGCCTGCCCGCGGAGGCGAACGGCAACGTCGAGGGCTGGCTCTCGCCGGCGACGTACCAGGTCGAGCCCGAGGCGACGGCACCGCAGGTGCTGGCGCAGATGGTCGCCAAGACGGTCGAGTCGCTCGCGTCGAGGGGCGTGCCGCAGGACCAGTGGGCGACGGTGCTCAACAAGGCGTCGCTCGTCGAGCGCGAGGCCAAGCTCGACTCCGACCGGCCGATGATGGCCCGCGCCATCGAGAACCGGCTCCAGCGGTCGATGAACCTCGAGATCGACGCGGCCGTGGCCTACGGGCTCGGCATCCCCGGGACGCAGCTCACCCGTGAGCACACCCAGGACCCGTCGAACCCGTACAACACCTACAAGCACCCCGGGCTGCCGCCGTCGCCGATCGCCTCGCCGGGACCGGCGTCGATCGACGCGGTGCTCAACCCCGCCGAGGGCAACTGGGTGTTCTGGGTCGCGGTCAACCTCGAGACCGGTGAGACGAAGTTCGCCGAGACGTTCGACGAGCACCAGGAGAACGTCGCGGAGCTGCGCAGGTGGCAGGCGGAGAACGGCGGGTGACCGGACGCCGGGCAGCCGTGCTCGGCCACCCTGTCGCGCACTCGCTGTCGCCCGCGCTGCACCGCGCCGCGTACGACGCCCTCGGTCTCGCCGGATGGCAGTACGAGGCGGTCGACGTCACCGAGGAACAGCTCGCGGGGTTCGTCGAGGGGCTCGACTCGTCCTGGGCGGGGCTGAGCCTGACGATGCCGCTCAAGCAGACGGTCCTCCCGCTGCTCGACCACGTCGAGCCGCTCGCGCAGGTGGTCGGGGCGGTCAACACCGTGCTCGTCCAGGGCACCGGCCGTGCCCGCACGCTCACCGGTGCGAACACCGACGTGCACGGCATCGTCGCGGCGCTCGGCGAAGCCGGTGTCGACGGTGGCGTGCGCTCGGCGGCGGTCGTCGGGGCAGGGGCCACCGCGGCCTCGACCCTGGCGGCGCTCGCGCAGCTCGGGTGCACGGCGCCGAGGGTCCATGTCCGGTCGCAGGCACGGGCCGGCGCCCTGCTGCGGGCCGCGCACCGCATGGGGGTCGAGCCGCGGCTGTGCCGGCTCGAGGACGCGGCCGTGGACGTCGCCCACGTCGACGTCGTCGTCAGCACGCTGCCCGCGCACGCCGCCGACC
>JAEXEM010000249.1 GCA_023401045.1 Actinomycetes bacterium | reverse complement strand
GACCGGCCGGACCTCGGCCCGGCCGTGCGGTCAGCCGGTCGGCGCGAGCGCCGCCCCCTCGGCCGCGAGCGCACCCAGCCGCGACAGCGCGCGGTAGTACTTCTTGCGGTAGCCGCCGGCGAGCATCTCGGGCGTGAAGAGGTCGAGCCCGTCGCCGGCGACGACGACCGGGACGTCACGGTCGTAGAGCCGGTCGACGAGCACGACGAGACGCAGCGCGACGTCCTGGCGCGTCACCTGGTGGACGCCGGTGAGCCCGACGAGCCCGACGCCGTCGAGCAGCGCGCCGTACCGGCTCGGGTGCACGGTCGACAGGTGCGTGAGGAGCGCGTCGAGGTCGTCGAGGGTCGCGTCGGGGCGCGTCGCGACGACCTCGCCGACCGCGTCCTCGGCCAGCGTGGCGGCGTGCGTCGTCACCGCACGGTGGCGGTGGTCCTCACCGTCGATGCGGAGCACCTCGAAGCGGTCGGCGAGCGCCTGGATCTCCCGGAGGAAGTCCTCGGCGGCGAAGCGCCCCTCGCCGAGCGACTCGGGCAGCGTGTTCGACGTCGCCGCGAGGGCGACGCCGCGGTCGGCGACCTCCCGCAGCAGGCGCGACATGAGCACGGTGTCGCCCGGGTCGTCGAGCTCGAACTCGTCGATGCACAGCAGCCGGTGGTCCGCGAGCGCGTCGACGGTCGCCGCGAACCCGAGGGCGCCGACGAGGTGGGTGAGCTCGACGAACGTGCCGTAGGTCGTGCGCTCGGTGCCGACCGCGTGCGCGAGCGACGCGAGCAGGTGCGTCTTGCCGACCCCGAATCCGCCGTCGAGGTAGACGGCGGGGGCGGGAGCCGACGACCGCCGCCGCCACCAACCACCGCGCGCGGGCGCGGTGAGCTCGTCCGCGACGGCGCGCAGCCGGTCGAGGGCCGCCTGCTGCGAGGGGTGGGCCGGGTCCGGCCGGTAGGTGTCGAAGGACTCGTGCGCGAAGTGGCGAGGCGGGACGAGCTCGGCGAGCAGCCGCTCCGGGGGCACCCGCGGGTGGCGGGCGGTGAGGGAGGCGGGCGCGGCGGGCGCCGGCGCTCCGGCGGGCTCGGCGGACGTCACGACAGCGAGGATACGTCCCATGTCCGGGTCCGCGCCCGTCCTGCCCGTCGGAGGGCCCTGCTGGACGGTTGTCCGCATGTCGAGCACGCGTCTCGCCATCCGGATGGCTGCTGCCGATTCGTCCGATCCCGTGCCACGCTCGTCCACGTGATGCTCCCCGGGTCGTGCTGTCGGTGTCGGTGCCTGTGCGCCGCCGCGGTCCTCTGCGACCGCTGTCCGCGGCACCGCTGACCCGCCCCGTCCGCACGGGCGCGTGGTCCGCGCCCGGTCCGCACGCCCCTCGGGAGCCGTGCGCGGACGCGTGAGCACGCACCCCCAGCACCCCCGGAGGTGCGCCCATGGCGCAGACCTCGGCACGTCACCCCCTCGTCGCACCGGCGGCCCGTCCCGAGGGCCAGTGGGCCTTCGACCAGCGCGAGCCGCTCAACGACAACGAGCGTCTCAAGCAGGCCGACGACGGCCTCAACGTCCGGCACCGCGTCGAGACCGTCTACGCCCGTGAGGGCTTCGCCTCCATCCCGGCCGACGACCTGCGCGGCCGGCTGCGCTGGTGGGGGCTGTACACGCAGCGCCGCCCCGGCATCGACGGGGGGAAGACCGCCACGCTCGAGCCGCACGAGCTCGACGACGAGTACTTCATGCTCCGGGTCCGCTGCGACGGCGGCGGCCTCACGCTCCGCCAGCTGCGGACCGTCGCCGGGATCTCCCAGGAGTTCGGGCGCGGCACGGCCGACATCACCGACCGTCAGAACATCCAGCTCCACTGGATCCGCATCGAGGACGTGCCGGAGATCTGGCAGCGCCTCGAGTCCGTCGGCCTCACCACCCAGGAGGCGTGCGGCGACGTGCCGCGCGTCGTCCTCGGCTCGCCCGTCGCCGGTGTCGCCGCCGACGAGATCGTCGACGGCACCCCGGCGGTCGAGGCCATCCGCGACCGCTTCGTCGGCGACCCGGCGTTCTCCAACCTGCCGCGCAAGTTCAAGACGGCGATCAGCGGGTCCCCCCACCAGGACGTCGCCCACGAGATCAACGACGTCGCGTTCGTCGGCGTCCGGCACCCCGAGCTCGGGCCCGGCTTCGACCTGTGGGTCGGCGGGGCGCTGTCGACCAACCCCATGCTGGGCAAGCGGCTCGGCGCGTTCGTCACGCTCGACCGCGTCCCCGAGGTGTGGGCGGGCGTCGTCGGGATCTTCCGGGACTACGGCTACCGCCGGCTGCGCACCCGCGCCCGGCTGAAGTTCCTCCTCGCCGACTGGGGACCCGAGGTCTTCCGGCAGGTCCTCGAGACGGAGTACCTCGGGTACGCGCTGCCCGACGGGCCGCCCCCGCCGCCGCCGCCCACCGGCCGGCGGGACCACGTCGGGGTGCACCCGCAGCGCGACGGCCGCTTCTACGTCGGCGCGGCGCCCACCGTGGGACGGGTCTCCGGCCCGGTGCTCACCGCCCTCGCCGACCTCGTCGAGGAGGCCGGGTCGGAGCGCGTGCGGCTGACGACCGAGCAGAAGCTCGTCGTGCTCGACGTGGCCGCCGAGCGGGTCGACGCGCTCGTCGAGGGCCTGGAGTCCCTCGGCCTGCAGGTGCGCGCGGCCTCGACGTTCCGCCGCGGCACCCTGGCGTGCACGGGCATCGAGTTCTGCAAGCTCGCGATCGTCGAGACGAAGGCGCGGGCCGCGGCGCTCGTCGGGGAGCTCGAGGACCGCCTGCCGACGTTCGACCAGCCGATCACCATCAACGTCAACGGCTGCCCCAACTCCTGCGCGCGCATCCAGACCGCGGACATCGGCCTCAAGGGCGCGCTCGCCGGCGGCGAGGAGGGCTTCCAGGTCCACCTCGGCGGCGGTCTGGGGCTGACGAGCGGGCTCGGCCGAACGCTGCGGGGCCTGCGGGTCTCCGCGGCGGACCTGCCGGACTACGTCGAGCGCGTCACGCGGCGGTTCGACGAGCAGCGCGGCCCCGGCGAGCAGTTCGCGCAGTGGGCGCACCGGGCGGCCGAGGAGGACCTGCGGTGAGCGACCCCACCCCCGACGCGTCGCAGCGCGCCGTCCCCTACTACTGCCCGTTCTGCGCCGGCGAGGACCTGTGGCCGGCCGGCGAGACCCACGGCGCCTGGGAGTGCCGCACGTGCGCGCGCTCGTTCGCGGTGCGGTTCCTCGGCCTGGTCGGTGCCCGGTGAGCGCCGTCGCCGCCCTGCGGGACCTGCCGCCCGAGGAGGTGCGCGTCCGCGCCGAGCAGGCCGGGCGCGACCTCGAGGGCGCCCACCCCGGCGACGTCCTGCGGTGGGCCGCCGAGGCGTTCGGCGACGGGCTCGTCGTCGCCTCCTCGATGGGCGACGAGGTCCTCGTCGACCTCGCCGCACGCACCGTCCCCGGCATCGACGTCGTCTTCCTCGACACCGGGTACCACTTCGCCGAGACCCTCGGCACGCGCGACTACTACGCGCAGTTCACGGACGTCACCCTGCGCACCGTCCTGCCGCTGCTCACCGTGGCGGAGCAGGACGCGGCGCACGGCCCGCGGCTGCACGACCGCGACCCCGACCGCTGCTGCGCCATCCGCAAGGTCGAGCCGCTGGAGCGCGCGCTCGGTCCGTACGCGGCGTGGGTGACGGGGATGCGCCGCGAGGACGCCCCCACCCGCACCGACATCCCGGTCGTCGGGTGGGACGCGCGGCGCTCGAAGGTCAAGCTCAACCCCCTCGCCGCGTGGACGCAGGACGACGTCGACGCCTACGTCGCCGAGCACCACGTCGTCCTCAACCCGCTGCGCGAGCTCGGGTACACGTCCATCGGCTGCGCTCCGTGCACGCGCGCGGTCGCCGCCGGCGAGGACCCCCGGGCCGGGCGCTGGTCCGGGCAGAACAAGACGGAATGCGGGCTGCACACATGACGACGACGTCCACCCCCGACGCCGCGACCTCCACGCTCACCCAGCTCGACGCCCTCGAGTCCGAGGCCGTGCACGTCATGCGCGAGGTCGCCGGCGAGTTCGAGCGACCGGTCCTGCTGTTCTCCGGCGGCAAGGACTCGATCGTCATGCTCCACCTCGCGCGCAAGGCGTTCTGGCCCGCTCCGGTGCCGTTCCCGGTCATGCACGTCGACACCGGGCACAACTTCCCCGAGGTCATCGCCTACCGCGACCGCGTCGTCGCCGAGCTCGGGCTGCGGCTCGTCGTCGCGAGCGTGCAGGACGCCATCGACGACGGCCGCGTCGTCGAGCGCCCCGGGGGCTCGCGCAACCCGCTGCAGACCGTCCCGCTGCTCGACGCGATCACCGCCCACCGGTTCGACGCGGTGTTCGGCGGGGGTCGCCGCGACGAGGAGAAGGCCCGCGCCAAGGAGCGGGTGTTCTCGCTGCGCGACGAGTTCGGCCAGTGGGACCCGCGCCGCCAGCGCCCCGAGCTCTGGGACCTCTACAACGGCCGGCACCGTCCCGGGGAGCACGTGCGGGTCTTCCCGCTGTCGAACTGGACCGAGCTCGACGTGTGGCGGTACGTCGAGCGCGAGGGCGTCGAGCTCCCGTCGATCTACTACAGCCACGAGCGCGACGTCTTCGCGCGCGACGGCATGTGGCTCACCGCGGGCGACTGGGGCGGACCGCGCCCCGACGAGCGGGTGGAGCGACGGCGCGTGCGCTACCGCACCGTCGGCGACATGAGCTGCACGGGGGCGGTGGACTCCGACGCCTCGACCGTCGCCGAGGTCATCGCCGAGGTGGCCGCGAGCCGGCTCACCGAGCGCGGGGCCACCCGTGCCGACGACCGGGCCTCGGAGGCCGCCATGGAGGACCGCAAGCGCGAGGGGTACTTCTGATGACGACGACCGACGCTCCCCCGGCCGGCGGGCACGCCCGCCGCGACCTCCTGCGCCTGGCGACCGCGGGCTCCGTCGACGACGGCAAGAGCACGCTCATCGGGCGCCTGCTCTACGACACACGCTCGGTGCTCGCCGACCAGCTCGCCGCCGTCGAGCGGGCGACCGCGGCGCGCGGCGGCGACGGTGCGGCCGTCGACCTCGCGCTGCTCACCGACGGGCTGCGGGCCGAGCGCGAGCAGGGCATCACCATCGACGTGGCCTACCGGTACTTCTCGACCGCGCGGCGCGCGTTCGTCCTCGCCGACACCCCCGGCCACGTCCAGTACACCCGCAACATGGTGACCGGGGCGTCGACGGCGGAGGTCGCGATCGTCCTCGTCGACGCCCGCAAGGGCGTGCTCGAGCAGACCCGCCGGCACGCCGCGCTCACCGCCCTGCTCGGCGTCCCGCACGTCGTCCTCGCGGTCAACAAGATGGACCTCGTCGGGTTCGACGAGGCGCGGTTCACCACGATCGCCGAGGAGTTCGCCGACCACGCACGCGTCCTCGGGCTCACCGAGGTCCAGGCGCTCCCGCTGTCGGCGCTCGACGGCGACAACGTCGTCGAGCGCTCGGCGCGCACGCCCTGGTACGACGGCCCGACGCTGCTCGAGCTGCTCGAGCAGGTCCCCGTCGGGCGGGACGCCACGCGTGAGCCGCTGCGGCTGCCGGTGCAGGTCGTCATCCGGCCGCGCACCGCCGAGTTCCCCGACTACCGCGGCTACGCCGGCAAGCTCGCGTCCGGCGTCGTGCGGGTCGGTGACGAGGTCCGGGTGCTGCCGTCCGGCCGGACGAGCCGGGTCGTCGCCATCGACACCTTCGACGGCCCGCTCGACGTGGCCGAGGCCCCGCGATCGGTGACGGTCCGGCTGGCCGACGACGTCGACGTCGCGCGCGGCGACGTCCTCGTGCCGGCCGACGAGGACGTGCCGACCGGGCAGGACCTCGTCGGCACGGTGTGCTGGCTCACCGAGCGCCGCTCGGTCAACGGGGCGCGGCTGCTCGTCCGCACGGGCACCCGCACCGTCCGGGCGCTGCTGCGGGAGGTCGACGCACGCCTCGACGTCGACACCCTCACGGTCGAGCAGTGGGACCCCGTCGACACCGTCCGGACGATCGACGCGCAGGACACGGCGACCGACGCAGCCCCCCGCTCGCTCGGGCTCAACGCGATCGGGCGCGTGCGGCTGCGGCTCGCCGAGCCGGTCGTCCTCGACGACTACGCGACCCACCGGCGCACCGGCGGGTTCCTCCTCGTCGACCCCGCCGACGGCAGCACGCTCGCCGCCGGCCTCGTCGGGCCGACGCTGCTCGACCGGCTCGTCCCGGTGCGCGCCGACGAGCGCGACGACGACTGGCTCGCCGGGGCGGGGATATGACGCCCCGGCACCCGCTGACGCTCGACCTCACCGGACGCCAGGTGGTCGTCGTCGGTGGCGGGCCGGTCGCGGCCCGCCGGGTGCACGGTCTGCTCACCGACGGCGCGGACGTCGTCGTCGTCGCCCCCGCGCTGTGCGAGGACCTCGCGGACCTCGCCGCCGCCGGGGCCGTGCGGTGGCGCGCGCGGGAGTACGAGGAAGGGGATCTCGCGGGGGCGTGGCTCGTCCACACCGCGACGGGCGACCGCCGCACCGACGACGCCGTCGCCGCGGACGCCGAGGCCACCCGCACGTGGTGCGTACGGGCGGACGA
>JAEXEM010000246.1 GCA_023401045.1 Actinomycetes bacterium | reverse complement strand
GGCCGCGACCGGCGAGACCCGCGTCGCGGCGCGCGCCGGCACGAGCGCCGCCACGAGCGTCACGGCCGCCGACACGAGGACCGGCACGAGCACGCTCGTGAGCGTGGGCTGGACGCCCTGCGGCAGCGGCACGTCGTCCTGCGTCCGGGCCAGGATGCTCAGCGCTGCCTGCGTCAGCCCCAGGCCGAGCAGGACCCCGGCGAGCCCGGCCACCGCACCCAGGGTCCCGGCCTCCAGCAGCACCGACCTGCGCAGCTGCCGGCGCTGCGCACCGACGCACCTGAGCAGCGCCAGCATGCGGGTGCGCTGGGCGACGAGCACCTGGAACGTGTTGGCGATGACGAGCCCCGCGACCAGCAGCGCGATCGCCGCGAACCCGAGGGCGATGGTGCTGATCACGTCGCCGGCGCCCATCTGCTCGACGGTGCGGATCGCGGCCTCGTCACGGGTGAGGACCCAGGAGTCGGGCAGCTGCTCGCGGAGCGACGACATGACCTCCTGGACGTCGCCGTCGGTCGCGACGAGCACGGTGCCCTGCATGTTCTCCGGCGTGGCGGCGTAGCCGGACCACGTGATGACCGAGTCGGTCACCGCGAGGCCCGCGCCGCCGGACTCGGCCCACGCGCCGTAGGGGTCCTCGACGATGCCGACCAGCGTGACGGGTGCCGTCCGCGCGAGAGGTTCGAGGGCCGCGTCGTCGGCGGCTGCCTGCGCCGCGTCGACCTGCTCCTGCGTGGGCCACTGCGTCCACGAGGCCTCGAACGTGTCGCCGAGGCCGACGCCGAGGCGCTCGGCGGTGCGCGCCGGCAGGGCCACCTCCGACGGGCTGGACGGGGCGACGCCCTCGGTCACGGTGAGCGACGACAGGGCCGGGCTGGAGGTGGTGGGCAGGAGCCTCTGGTACTCGGTGCGCCGGTCGTTCGTGAACGACGTGGAGCCCACCATCAGCGGGTCCGCCGCCGTCACGCCCGGGGTGTCGCGGGCCGTCTCGGTGGCGTCCAGGAGGGCCGCGTCGCCGGGGTCCACGATGATGTCGGCGCGCCCGTAGCTCGCGGTCACGGCGTCGTAGCCGCCGCGGGTGATCGCGTCACCGGCGGTGATGCCGGCCGTGACGAACGCCGAGCCGAGCAGGATCGCGACGCACGCGGCCACGAGCCGCGGCGCGCCGCTGCGCATCTGGGCCAGGGTGAGTCGCAGCATCAGCGCCGACCCCCTGCCGCGTCGACCGCCGGTGCCTCGTGCACGCGCAGGCCCTCGAGTCCCGCGAGCACGGACTCGCGCGTCGGGGCCGCGATGTCGCCCGCGATGCGGCCGTCGGCGAGCAGCAGCACCCGGTCGGCGTACGACGCCGCGACGGGGTCGTGCGTGACCATGATGATCGTGCGCCCCAGCTCGCGCACCGACCGGCGCAGGAAGCCGAGCACCTCCGCGCCGGAGCGCGAGTCCAGGTTGCCCGTCGGCTCGTCGGCGAAGACGACCTCGGGCTGGGTGACCAGGGCGCGGGCGATCGCGACGCGCTGCTGCTGGCCGCCGGACAGCTCGCTCGGCCGGTGCGTCAGGCGCCCCTGGAGCCCGAGCGTCGACACGAGCGTGTCCATCCACTGCCGGTCCGGGCTCCGGCCGGCGAGGTCCAGCGGCAGCAGGATGTTCTGCTCGGCCGTGAGCATCGGCAGCAGGTTGAACGACTGGAAGACGAACCCGACCCGGTCGCGACGCAGCCGCGTCAGCGCGTCGTCGTCCAGCGCCGTCAGGTCGGTCCCACCCAGGTGCACCGTGCCCGACGTGGCGTCGTCCAGACCGGCGAGCAGGTGCATGAGCGTCGACTTGCCCGACCCGGACGGCCCCATGATCGCCGTGAAGGCGCCGGGGGCGAACTCCACGTCGACCCCGTCGAGGGCGCGGACCTCGGCCGCGCCGGTGCCGTACACCTTGCGCAGCGCGTGGGCGCGGGACGCGGGCGGGGGTGCGGTCGTGCGGGCGTGCGGGGTGTGGTTGTCCACCGGGGGGCTCCCTGTCTCGAGGCGTGCCCCCAGCGTCGCCGCCGGTCCGCGCCGTGACGTCGGGCTGCGGGGTGGTCGTGGTCGCGCGGGACGTCAGCCTTGAGCAGCACGCACGTCATCACTGAGGACCACGCCCGGAAGGGCCGCGGCGACCGAGGTCGGGTCGGCCAGGTCATGAACCCCACGACGCGAGCCGGGGCCCGTGCTCCCGGGGCATGAGGGGGTCGTCCTGCGCCCGCACCACGAGGACAGGCCCCGGGAAGTGCGCGAGCCGCGCGGACCAGTCCAGGAGCGTCGCGCGATCCGGCGCCGAGGACGCTGGGGCTGGAGCTGACCCTGTGCGCGACAGCCCTGTGCCCCGAGCCCCTGACCCTGCCGCTCGGGTCGACCTCCCGGGACGACCTCGTCGACGTCGAGATCGCGCCCGACGGCACAGTGTGGGTCTCAGGGGGCGGTCGTCCACCTCGCCCGGCTCGACCCGGGGGCCACATCCGTCGTGGACGTGCACGTGATGGAGCCGGTCACCGCTCAGGACACCCTCTTCTACGGCGATGGGGACGACATCCTCCTCTCGCGCGTGCTCGCGCTCGCGGTGCGCGGCGACGGCACGCCCGTGGTCCTGCACCGTGACCTCGCGGACGGCGGGATCGACCTGCTGGGCTGCGCCGATACGAGGTGCTCGGGGACGACGTCGTCGCGTCTGCCCGGCGGTGCCGCCCAGGACGCGGAGCTCGCCGTCGACGGCACCGGTCGGCCGCTCGTCGTGACCGTGGGGGTGGGCGTGCAGCTGCACGCCTGCCGGGACGACGCGTGCTCCCGCGTGCGGTCGGGTCTGGTGTCCACGACGGGCCCGCGCTGGGGGCTCGTCGACCGCGAGCTCGACCCGTTCCTGGCGATCGACGGCCACGGCCGTCCCGCGGTCCTCGTCGAACGGCCGTTCGCGGAGGCCGCGGTGGTCCAGTGCCGCGAGCCGCGCTGCGCGCCGTGCCGGGCAGCATCGGCGACCCAGCGGGCGGTGGCACCCCCACGCCGACACCGACCCCCACGCCGACGCCGCCCTCCAACCCCGGCACGGGCCCCGTCGACACCTCGGCCTGGTACACGCTCGTCAA
>JAEXEM010000188.1 GCA_023401045.1 Actinomycetes bacterium | reverse complement strand
GAGAAGGATGGCCGCACGGAGCGTGGCGGTCCGCACGAGCAGCGGGACGCCCGCGCGGGCGCTGGCCCAGATGCCGCCGGTCGCCGGTGCGAGGCTCGCCCCGGCCTCGCGGGCACCGCGCACCACGACGACGACGAGCCAGGCCGCCATGCCGAGCTGCGCGAGCGCCGTCCCGAGCCCGGAGCCGGCGATGCCGAGCCCGACGCCGTAGATGAGCACGGCGTTGAGCACGGCGTTCGCGACGGCGCCCGTCGCCGCGACGACGAGCGGCGTGCGGGTGTCCTGCAGCCCGCGCAGCGCACCGGTGGCGGCGAGGACGAGGAGCATGCCGGGCAGCCCGGGCAGCGACCACCGCAGGTAGCTGACGGCCTGGACTGCCACCCCGCCCTCGGCGCCCAGTGCGGACAGCAGCAACGGCGCGGCCGGCCACGCGAGGGCGACGAGGACGACCCCGAGGCCGAGGGCGAGCCACATGCCGTCGACACCGGTCTGGAGGGCGGCGCGACGGTCGCCGGCGCCGAGGCGTCGGGCGACGGCCGCGGTCGTCGCGTAGGCGAGGAAGACGCACAGCCCGACGACGGTGACGAGCACGGTCGAGGCGAGCGCGAGCCCGGCGAGCGCGTCGGTGCCGAGGTGGCCGACCATGGCGGAGTCGACGAGGACGAACAGCGGCTCGGCGACGAGGGCGCCGAGCGCCGGCACGGCGAGGGCGAGGATCTGCCGGTCGACGGACCTGCCCCTGGGGACGGGCGACGGGCCGTCCACAGGTGTGGTGCCCGGCCGAGCGGGGGTACCGGACCGGGAGGGCGACCCGTCCGGGGTGTCCGGCTGGCGATTCAGGCGTCCACCAGGTGAACGAGTCGGGAATCTTGGACGTTCCACAGCACGTGCACAGCGTATGCGCCGGTCGGACGGGGTGCCGGGCCGCGCGGACGGCGTTGTCCACAGGTGTGTCCCCAACCTGTGCACACAGGCTCAGACGTGCTGTCCACAGTCTGTCCACCGGGCTGTGCACACGCCCGTTTGGGCTCTGGGCGCACCGGACCTAACCTCGCGAGGACACGTCACCGACCGGTGTGCCCGCAGGGGATGCCCGCCGTCCCGTCGTGCGTGTCGGAGGTGCCCGGTAGAACGTCTGTTCGACGGGTGGGGGACGAGCAGGAGTGGGTGACAGTGACCATCGAGGACCTGGAGTACGGGGCGCCGCCGGACACCGGCAGGCCGAGCCACGACCGGACCCCGCCGCAGGACCTCGACGCCGAGCGGTCCGTGCTCGGCGGCATGATGATCAGCAAGGACGCCATCGCCGACGTCATCGAGCAGGTGCGCGGCACCGACTTCTACCGTCCGGCCCACGAGGCGATCTACGACGCGATCATCGACCTCTACGGCCGCGGTGAGCCCGCCGACGCCATCACCGTCTCCGACGAGCTCACCAAGCGCGGGGAGATGGCCCGCGTCGGCGGCGCCGCCTACCTCCACACCCTCATCGCGTCCGTCCCGACGGCCGCGAACGCCGGCTACTACGCGCGGATCGTGCGCGAGCGGTCGATCCTCCGCAAGCTCGTCGAGGCCGGCACGCGCATCGTCCAGCTCGGGTACGCGACCGACGGCGGTGACGTCGACGAGCTCGTCAACAACGCCCAGGCCGAGGTGTACGCCGTCACCGAGCGCCGCGCGTCGGAGGACTACCTGCCGCTGTCGGAGATCATCGGCGGCACCGTCGACGAGATCGAGGCGGCGGGGCACCGCGGCGAGGGCATGATCGGCGTCCCCACGGGCTTCGCCGACCTCGACCGCCTGACGAACGGCCTGCACCCCGGGCAGATGATCGTCATCGCCGCGCGTCCGGCAATTGGCAAAAGTACCGTGGGAATTGACATCGTCAGATCGGCCGCGATCAAGCACAACATGGCGGCCGTCGTGTTCTCCCTCGAGATGAGCCGCAACGAGATCACGATGCGTCTGCTCTCCGCCGAGGCGCGCGTGCACCTGCAGAAGCTGCGCACCGGCCAGATGGGCGAGGAGGACTGGGCGAAGATCGCCGCGACGATGGGCCGCATCAGCGAGGCCCCGCTCTTCATCGACGACTCCCCGAACATGTCGCTCATGGAGATCCGCGCCAAGTGCCGGCGCCTCAAGCAGCGTCACGACCTCAAGCTCGTCGTCATCGACTACCTCCAGCTCATGACGTCCGGCAAGCGCGTCGAGTCCCGCCAGCAGGAGGTCTCGGAGTTCTCCCGTGCGCTCAAGCTCCTCGCGAAGGAGCTCGAGGTGCCGGTCATCGCGATCTCGCAGCTCAACCGTGGACCTGAGCAGCGGACGGACAAAAGGCCGGCGATGAGCGACCTTCGCGAATCCGGATCAATTGAACAAGATGCGGACATGGTCATTCTTCTGCATCGTGAAGATGCATATGAGAAGGAATCTCCGCGCGCCGGTGAGGCCGACCTGATCGTCGCGAAGCACCGTAACGGCCCGACGGACACCATCACGGTGGCGTTCCAGGGGCATTACTCGCGGTTCGTGGACATGCAGATGTAGGTGGTCGTGCCGCGCCTCACCGAGTTCGGGAACCGCCCGGCGTCGTGGCAACGGCTCGGAGGGATCGCCCGTCTGAGCGGGATCCTGGGAACCTGCGAGGCCTCGCGTCGGAGTAGATGCGCACGCGCCACGATGCGCGGTCGAGCCGGCTCAAGCAGGTCGAGCATGAGGACGAGATCATGCGCCGCGATGGCGGACGCCAAGGTGCGGCCCTGGTTCACGCCTCACAGCCGGCGCGCCCGATGGCCGCATCCCGGCTCGCGTCCGGCGAACGGGTCATGCGGCTCAAGTCAGCATCTCGATTGTCGATACGTCCATCGACCGGCATATCGACAATCGAGATGAGACCGCGATGACGACAGCAGTTCCGGACGAGAAGCTCGGCCGCACGCTTGGTCCGGCAGCGCTGGTCGGCCTGGTGGTCGTCGTCGCCTGCCTGGCCGTCGCGAGCGGCGTGCTCTACGCAGGGATGGCGGTGCTGGGTCGCGGCACCAGCGCTGAGGCGCCGGTTCGGCTGACGGCACCCGTCGGGTACACGGAAGGGGCGTGGCCGTGCGTCGACGGCTGGTCGATGGACGGGTCCTCCTGCGAGCCGGCGGCGTCGGCCGACACATGGCCCGGAGGTCAGCCGCTCCCTGTTCGCCGTGGCGGTGGGTTCCTCGCCGGCGCCGACGTCGATCCCGTCACCGCACTGCTGGCCACCGCGGCCTCGTGGGCGGGCCTCATCGCCGGAGGAGTCGTCGGACTCATCCTGATCCCTGCACTGCGCAGCACCGCGTCAGGACGCCCGTTCGCTCCCGGGAACGCGCGTCGCCTGGGGTGGGCTGCGGCCGTCGTCCTGGCCGCCTGGGTCCTGGCGACCGTCGGAGACGTCGTCGCCGGGTCCCGGATCATCGCGGTCATCGAAGCCACACCACGATGGTCGCCGACGGGCCCGTTCGACATGCCGACGGACTGGCTCGCCCCGTCGCTGGTGGTCACGTGGTGGCCGCTGCCCATCGTCCTGCTGCTCCTTGCGCTCGCGGCCGCCACGCGGCGAGGCACCCGGCTGACCTCGGACACCGAGGGGCTGGTGTGAGCGACGACGATGCCGGGCAGCACCGAGTGGTCTCGCACCTCTCGTCCCTGCTCGAGGCGCGGAGCATGTCCCTCGTCCAGCTGGCCGCGCTGAGCGGCATCACCGTCGCCAACCTCTCCGTCCTCAAGAACGGACGAGCGAGAGCGATCCGCTTCAGCACCCTGACCGCGGTCTGTGACGCCCTCCAGTGCCAGCCCGGTGACGTCCTCGAGGTGCTTCCGACACCTGCTTCTGAGCCGGAGGCCGACTGCTCCACACTGTGATCGGACCTCGCAGAACCATCATGACCGAGCGACGTCCTGCACCTCTGAGCGGACCCGTCGTGTCCGCCGCCGCCCGGGTGCGGCCGACGTAGCGCGCTGCTAGACCTGGCGGAGGGCGGACCCTCGCGTGAGGGGCACGCGAGAGCGGCCGCAGGGGGCGGCGATGTCACGTGTGCTGTGGACCGTCTGGCTCGCCGGGGTCACCGACTCCGACAACTACTACAAGTCGACGACGGTGCGCTTCCTGCCCACCGACGTGGTCGCGACCATCGCGGTGTCCGCGTTCCGGGCCGAGCTTCCCGCCCGGGACAACCTCATCCGGCCCGAGGTGGACGCCTGGATCACCGAGCAGATCTCCCCCAACGAGTGGGGCGCCCACCGGTACGGGGCCTCGAACGCGCGCTGGGCGGACGGCATCAGCGAGCTGACGTTCAACATCCGGGTGTCGCGGGCGGCCACCGCCGCCACGGGGATCGTGCACGACCGCCGCGACTCGGCCTCCAGCACACGCGCGTCGCAGGTGCTCGAACGGGCGCTGGTCGACCGGGACACCGGCGTCATCCACCGCCTGCACACCGACATCACCCTGGAGGGTGCGACCCCCGTCGACGTCGAGGCGCTCGAGGCGGTCCTGGTGCGCGGGACCCGTCTGAGCCTCGTGGAAGCGGAGCCCCTCTCCGACGAGGCGGGCGTGCTCGCACCGCGCTACGACCCCGACCGGGATCGCGTCGTGTTCGACCTGCCCGCCCGCGGCACCTGACCCGGCGGAGGTACCGGCCCGACGAGTCATCCCTCGTCGGGGTCGACGCGAGAGGGTCGAGAGCGCGGTGCCACCGGCACCTGATGACAGGAGCGCAGGACGAGTCCTACCGCCGGCGGTAGCTCATCGCACGCCCGCGCCAGCCACCGTTGACCGGCGACGCGCCGCCGACTCCGCCCAGGTGCAGCGCGACGCAGAACAGGCCGGCGAACATCAGCGTCTGGGGGGTGAACGCGTCCCCGAGGTTCGCCTCGACGAGGTCGAGGAGCAGGGCGAGGGCGAAGATCGCGGCAGCGACGAGCGCGAGCATGAGCACTCCAGGGGGAGGGTGCCGGCGGGGGCCGGGATGTCCGATGCGTCCCGTTCTGGGAAGCACCCGGATCATGGCGCACGGACGGCGGGCCCGCGAGCGGAGCAGCTCTGCCCCTGCTCCTGCTCATCGTCGGCGCGTGCGAATGAGAAGATCCGCCATGGTCGATCGGACGGACGAGCGGTACCTGCTCGACGGTGCGTGGTTCCCGGTGACGCACGGCATCGCGTTCCTCGCGGCGGATGCGGCGACGTGCGCGGACGTGCTCGTGGCCTGGCGTGGTCGTGCCACGACCGAGCTCACCGGCGGCGTCCTGCGCACGCGGCGTGTCGAGGGGACGCTCCCGGAGCTGCTGAGCACGCTGCTGCCGCTGAGGACGGCGTACGTGACGCGCTATCTCATGCTGCCGACCGCCGGCGCGTGCTGGACGGCCATGCAGGACAACTCGTGGCGCGGGAGCGAGGCGATCAGCGAGGCGGCAGGGATGGCCGCGCAGCCGGGGGGCATGCGTGGGGTCGGCGTCGTGGACTCCCCGCAGACGTTCGATCGCCGGACCAGGACAGGGTGGTGGGGGGGCGCGGGATCGCGGTGTTCGACCCGGATCCGAGCGCCAGGTGGGGTGTGCGCGGCTCGAGCGTCAAGGTGCAGGTCTCGGACACGGGCCGCCGTTGGGAGCTCACCGAGCCGGACGAGGAGTGGCCGCTTCCCGACCCCCTGGACCGCACCGCTCGACGCACGCAGGACAAGTTCTCCCGGGCGTCGCTCCTGCGGGTCGCGGACTCGCTCGGCATCCGCCTCCACGACGAGAGCTTCTACGCCCCGGACGGGTGGGGGGTGCTCGTCGAGCTGGTCGGGGGGCGTCGCGTGCCGGGGCGTGAGCGGACCCTCGCCCAGGCGCAGGCGCACGAGTTCCCGGAGGACGACTGACGGACGAGGCGTGCGTGCGGCGACCCGGACCTCGGCCCGGGCGCTCAGCGGACGTGGTCGATGCCGACCCTGAGGCGCCACAGCTGGTACCTCCACGGTGCCAGACGCGGCACGTCGAGCGTGAGACCCGCGTCGGTGGCGATCCACTCGGCGACCTCGTCGGTCGTGCGCTCGTCGGTCGGCACATGCGTGGCGTAGCGCTCGCGGGCGAGGGGCGGCGACGCAGCGCGGGATCTGCTGCGCGACCCAGGTCTCGCGGCGCAGGCCGGACCGTACGAAGGCGATGCGGGTGCTCAAGCGGCGGCGCAGCGTCTGCGGGCTCGCCACGAGGGCGTCGTGGCGCACGTCCACCCCGCCGGACCGCAGCCCGCCGACGATCTCGTCGAAGTAGTCGTCACGCACGATCGTCATCGGCACGAGCACCGGGCCGTGGTGGGCGGTTTCGGCGTGCTCGAGGACGTCGACGACGGCGGGACGCCACGGGGCGAGGTCCTGGAAGTCGGCGCGCGCCGCTGGTGGCAGCGTCCGCTGGAGGGCGAAGCCGAGAAGTTCGGCGTCGGCGACGTGCGCGTCGGCCAGCCGGCGGCGGAGCTCGAAGGCGGTCTGGGTCCTGCCCGCGCCGAATGCACCGTTGATCCAGATGACACGTCCCGGAGCCTGGATGCGTCCTGCCGACGCGCTCGGGTCGCTGCTCGAGGCCCAGGACGTGAACGGTCCGGACATCGGCGCCCTGCCCCCTGTGATCGACACGAGGCACAGCTCCGTCCGCTGATGCCGGTACGAGCCGACCTCGGATTGCCGGACCCCGATCAGGGTGCGTGGAGATCGCTGGAGAAGCGCAGGGCTTCGAAACTGTCGACAAGTCCGTCCGTGTCGAGCCGTTGCGTGCGCGACGTCGAGATGAGTCGTGCTGTTCCCACCACGAAGGTGAGCCAGTGTGGTTCTCGGGAATGCCAGTCCTGGGTGCGGCGGGTGAAAACGCGGGGTGAGAACCTGCGAGAGAAGTAGAACGAAGCGGGCAACCGGGCCAACGGTCACATTGTTCCGGCCTATTCGCGTGCAACTATCGCGGAAGCCCCAACCACCCATGAGGAGACCTCGTTGCCTGCACGCCGGAGAACAGCCGCGGTCGCCGCCGCCATCGTCACCGTTCTGCTGCTCGGCGCGTGCACCGACGCCTCCGGTCCGACGCCGGTCGACGACGACGTCGCCGTGCCGGGTGGCGACGGGGCCACCGAGCTGCAGGTCGTCCTCGGCGACGACGTTCCTTCGGGCGACTACGTCGTCACAGGGGCTCGGCAACGGGTACAGCTCGGCAAGGACGGCGATGCTCAGCTCGCCTTCGAGGTCGACACCCCCGCACTGCTGTCCGCGATCGACGAGAGGACGGGCACGACCCTGTCCGCGATCGGCATGCCGATCAGCGAGCTCGAGCCCGTGCCTCTCACGATCGACTGGACGTCCACGGCCTTCACGAGCTGGGTCACCAGTGCTGGTTGGGTGACCTCTGACACGGGCCCTCTGCTCGTCCTGCGCAAGCTCGCGGCCGGCTCCCCGCACCTGGACGCCCTCGCCGACGCCCTCGCCGACGGCGACACCATGGCTGCCGAGATCGCACGAACGGGCCTGTCGGAGGACGTGGCTGCCGCGATGGCGGTACCCGGCGCGCCGGAGACGACCGCGACCGCTGCTGGGCGCGACGCAGTCACCGTCACCACCGTCGCGCACCGTCCTGCCGCCGCCGTGCACGCACCTGTGGCCGACGGTCCCAGCGGGGACGAACACTGCCTGGACCAGGCGGCCAACGCCCTGGGCTGGTGCGTCACCGCGTCGGCGGACGACCCGTTCAAGCGGCTCGAGGTGTCGTCGACGGCGCCGACCTGGATCGCCGCGTTCGCGGTCGAGGGGTCCGATGTCGTCGGCCCGCCGATCGCACTCATCCCGCCGGTCACCTATGGCGGGATCACCCTGACCGGCACGATCAAGAGCCTGGGCAAGAGCGCGTGGGGCGCGCTGGGCAACGGACTGTGCGGCATCGTCTCCTTCTTCGGCTCGCAGTGCTCGGAGAAGACGAGGAACGACAACGACGAGCGGCTCGGCGCGTTGGCCGAGCAGTCCTGGAAGGAGGCTGGCGAAGGGACCGTCCTGGTGCCCCGGCCGACAGGCCCCGTGCCGGCGACGGCCGTGATCACGTCCGGGGCGAACGCCGACGGCCTGAACCTGACGGGCCCAAACACCCTCGATGCGCGCTCGTTGGTCTACATGCTCGATACCTGGTCCTACCTGGTGGCGCCCACCATCGAGCTGGCCGTCGGAAGCAAGGACCTGACCAAGCCCAAGAAGGCTGAAGACACGAGGGACGGTGACAAGGTCGACGGCAGGTCGACGCCTGCCCCCGGTGGAGCAGTGGGGACCCCCGCGTCCGAGCTGACGACCGTCGAGAAGGCCGAGATCAAGCTCATCGAGGACCTGTGGTCCGCCGCCAGTGGCTTCGACGCGGTCGTCGACGCGTTCGAGGTGCTCGACGACACCGACAGCGACCTCGAGGTGGTCCAGAACGTCTTCGAGCTGATGACGACCGTCGGTGAGTCGCTGATCAACAACCGTGGACTGGTGGGTGCGGTGATGACATACGTCTACGACTCCATCACCAGTGACGTCGCCGACAAGATGTTCGACGTCATCATCTCCTCCGGGCTCAAGACGGCCGGCAAGGCTGTACCGGTCGTGGGGTGGATCACGGCGGCCGGTGACTTCGCTGCCCAGGCGGCAGGTACGGCCCAGCAGGTCGTCGAGTTCGTCATCGGCATGAACACGCTGCCGCTCGGCGTCGAGATCGCCCCGCTGTGGTGGGACGTGCTGGCTTCCGACCCCGAGCGGTTGGCGACGTACCGCGATGAGGTGCTGCGCGGGTGGGACTACGCGAGCACGGCGATCCCGAACCCCGGAGGGGCGGTCGGACCGTTCGTCGGGGGGGCCGAGACGCGCGATCTGGGCGAGCTGACACTGAGCGGTGGCACGGCCTCCGGTATCGGGTTGCCCGAGACGGGGGGACAGGTGACGGTGACGCTCTTCCGTCCCCTGTGGCCGGCAGGGGCCGCGAGCGCGGGCTGGCTGATCGTGAAGGCGGACTGGGGTTCCGACGGGCCGGACGTGTGCCGTTACCCCGTGTCCATGCGGTGGTTGACGCCGAAGGTCGGCCCTGCGTGGTGCGAGCAGATGGAGACGACGCAGGGTGCGAGGTACATGCAGCAGTTCCAGTGGGCCGTGAGCGCTGACGGTGCGCTGCTGGAGCGCGTCGCGCCGGACGACTGGACCCTCGACCAGCGGGACGTGGGCTGGGCTCCGGACCCGGAGGTCGACTGGCAGGAGGTGGCCTTCGGTTACGCCGAGAGGTCGTTCTCCGTCCGCGACGGGATCCCGGTCGTGAGCGAGCTGCCGCAGTCCGACGGTGCGACATGGCGCGCGCCGCACGCGCTGCGGGTGCGGTCGGCCGACCTGGGGGAGGTGTCGGTGTCACCACCACCGTGCGTGGACGACGACGAGCGGGTCTGCGACATCTAGCGCCGCACGGCACCGCGCTCGTGGGTCGTCATCCGGGACCCGTCGCGCGCATCCGCTCGTGCACGGCGCGTCCACCATCTCGAGGGCGCGGCGACGACCGCCCGCCGGGAACGTGATCGCCGTCGAGGATCTGATGAGTCGTCATGAAAGGCGGGGCGGGCATTTTCGTGCGGAGGCGAGCCGTCCACCGTGTGAGCGGGTGAATTACCCGCCGGCTTCTCAGGTTTGGCACTTCCGTGCCGTCCTGAAAGGTGCAGTGCGCTTTATCATCCGATACACGGGCGGTTCTCCGCGCGACCAGAGCCGTCCTTCATTACTCGTCAGGTGCTGAGAATCTCCTTCGAGACGGGCGGGCAGAGTCTTTCTGGTGGGAGTTCTCGACCCGTCGACCGAAGGAAACAGCACATGATCGACGGAAGCGCTGACGAAGCGGCTATCGCCACACCACCCCGGGGTGTGCACACGGTCAGCGCGACGGCACCGCCGCCTGCGCACACACCTGCCGCGCCGACCGCCCCGGACCTGTCGTTCCTCAAGCGCCCAGCCATCAGCGCCGGCGCGGCCTACCTCACGGTCCTCGCTGTCGCGTTCGTCGCGTCCCTGTTCCTCAACGGCCTCGTCCAGGACGCACTGAGCGACTCGATCGGGAGCGCCGACACCGGCGGCCTCGGCGGGCGCCTGCCGTTCCTGCTGGTCGGCATGGCGCTGTTCGGCAAGCTCAGCGCCAGCGCGACGGCCAGCGCGGGCCTGGTCTCCGGGGGGCTCAGCGCCAGCGTCTTCCTCGTGCCGCTGGCCCTGACGTTCGTCGCCCTGGTGGGAGCGTGGCTCGCCACCGCACTCCAGCCGCGGGTAACTCAGGACGCCAGAAGTCGCTGGCGTGACTCCGTGGCGACGGGCGCTCTGCTCGGCGTGCTGGCCGTCGTCGTCACGCTGATGACGACCTGGACGTGGACCGGCGCGGCGAGCTTCGTCGGCGGGACGATCACCGTGCAGGTCGACGCGCTCGGCGTGTTCTTCGGTGCGCTGGCGGTCGGGACGCTCGGCTCCGCCCTCGGCGCTGCGACCGTCCCCGGGGGTATGGACCTGTCCCGGCTGGGTGTCCGTGTGCCCGACTCGGTGAGTCACGTCGCGAACACCGCCGGGATCGGCGGCGGCATCGTCGCTGCCGTCCTCTCGCTGGTCGGTGTGATCGGCGGGATCGTCAAGGTTGGTCTGGCGGGAACCATCGGCGCGATGGCCACCGTGGGCCCGAACCTGCTCGCGTGGGCCGGCACGGTCGGTGGGCTCGGCAGCGTATCGGCCACCAGCGGCACCACCTCAGACAGCGCGCCGTCCGAGACGGTCCTCAACCTGTTCGAGTCCGGCGGCTGGAGCTGGCTGCTGCTGCTCGTCCCCGTCCTGGGCATCGGGATCGGGTCCGTGCGTGGCTACCTGGCCGTCGGGCGACGGTCGTGGCGCAGTGCTTGGGTGACCCCGGCCGTGCTTGCTGTCGGAGCACTGCTCACGCTCGCCCTGACCCGCGTGAGCATCGATGCGTCGCTCGGCGCGATGACCTACTACGAGACGATGCAGGCCGGCATCGGCATCTCTGCCGTCAGCGTCCTGCTCGCCGCTGCCTGGGGGCTCGCGCACGAGGCGTCCGAACGACACCTTGCCCCGTACGTCGTGGCGCTGTGGCCTGGGCTCGTGACGCTCAACGCCAAGCTGCCGTGGACCGCGACGTCCGCGGCGGTGACCGCTGCGACGCCCGCGCCGGGTTCGGCGCCCGCAGGAAAAAGCGTCCGTCCCAGCACCGACACGCACGTGGCGCCGCCCGTCGTGCTGCCGCCCGTCGCCATCGACCGGCGCAAGGTTGCGCGTGTGGCGATCCTGCTCGGCGCGGCCGTCGTCGTCGTCGGCGGGATCGCGGGCACGAGAGCGATCCTCAGCAGCACCGTGTTCTCCCCGTCCAAGCCAGTCGAGCAGTACGTGGCCGCGCTCGAGGCAGGTCGCGTCAGCGAGGCATTCGCACTTGTCGACCCCGACGTGCCGAACGCGGAGCGTGGACTGCTCACCGACGCGATCTACGAGCAGGTCGAGGCGCGCACGTCGGGCGGGAAGGTCACGAGCACCGAGGTGCACGACAGTGTCGCCTACGTGACCGTGGCGTCCGACCAGGACGGTGCGAAGTCCTCCACCACGTACACGCTTCGCAAGGACGGCAAGGCGTGGTTGCTGTTCGACAGATGGACGCTGGAGCGGGTGGCCGTGCCGCAGGTCGACGTGTCGGCGCACCTGGGCCGGCTCGACGACGGCGTCTTCACCGTCAACGGCGTCCACTTCGAGGAGACGCCGGACGGGTACGGCCTGTTCTACGCCCTGCCGGGGCGGTACACGGTCTCCCTGCCGGACAAGCCGCTGTTCGAGCACGGAGAGGTCACCGTGCTGGTCGCCGGTGACGGCTCGACGGAGATCGAGGGCGACCCCGGTGCATCGTTGACGTACGAGATGACCGAGGACACGCGACAGGCTGTTCTCGAACGTGCAGGGCAGTACGTCGACGAGTGCCTTGCGGGGATGATGTCGTTCGCGAGCGAGGACTGCGGCATCGAGCTGTACGTGAGTCGGTGGGTCAGCGACGACGCACGAGACATCACGTGGTCCGTGGACGGCACGCCGGACATCTGGGTCGACACGACGTCGGACTGGACTGCACTGCAGGCGACGGTCGAGGGGCGCGCGACGGTCGCCGCGACCCTGGTCGCGAACCCCGACGCGTGGCGTGACGAGGACGAGGCGTTCGAGAGCTCGGACTGGTTCGGCTACTCCTTGACGTTCCCGGTCACGGACGGGTCGCTCGGAGAGCCCACGATCAGCCAGTGAGGCAGGGCGGCTCCTGTGTCGACGAACGGCGCACCCTTCCGGGTGCGCCGTTCGTCAGGACGGCGGGAAGCCGTGCGTCACTCGCCGGACCGCCGAGATCCACGTTCCCGAGGATCTGATGTGATGTCGGCATGAACCTGCCTCTCCACGCACCCCGCACGCCACGGTGGCCGGGTGCCTTCTCGCCGGCCCTCCAGGCGCCGCTGCGGCGGTCGTTCATCGGGCTCGACGCGTGACCCGCGTCGTCGTCACCGGCGGGAGCGGCAAGCTCGGTCGTGCGGTCGTCGAGGACCTCGCGGCGCACGGGTACGACGTCGTCAACGTCGACACCGCGCCCCCGCCGGCGGGTCAGAAGGCCCTCTTCACGCGGGTCGACCTCACCGACCTGGGCCAGGTGACCGAGGCGCTCACGGGCATCGACGACCGGTACGACGGTGTCGACGCGGTGGTCCACCTCGCGGCCGTCCCCGCGCCGGGCCTGTACCCGAGCGGTGCGACGTTCGCCAACAACGTCGTCGCCACCCACCACGTGTTCAGCGCGGCACGCCGCGCCGGCATCAGGAACGTCGTGTGGGCGTCCAGCGAGACGGTCCTCGGGCTGCCGTTCGAGACACCCCCGCCGTACGTCCCGGTCGACGAGGAGTACGCCGTCCGCCCGGAGAGCACGTACTCCCTCGGCAAGGCCGTCGAGGAGGAGATGGCCCGGCACTTCACACGCTGGGACCCGGAGCTCAAGCTCATCGGCCTGCGGTTCTCCAACGTCATGGAGGTCGGCGACTACGCCGCGTTCCCGGGCTTCGCGGCCGACCCGCGCAGCCGGATGTGGAACCTCTGGGGCTACATCGACGCCCGCGACGGGGCCCTCGCGGTCCGGCTCGCGCTCGAGAGCGACCTGCGCGGGTTCGAGGCGTTCGTCATCGCCTCGCCCGACACGGTGCTCGACCGCCCGTCGGCGGAGCTCGTCGCCGAGTACTTCCCGGACGTCCCCGTGACCCGCCCCATCGAGGGCAACGAGACGCTCCTGTCCATCGACAAGGCACGTCGGCTGCTGGGGTACGACCCGCAGCACACGTGGCGCGACGAGGTCTGAGGTCCGGGGACCCGTTGGGCGACGGGGTCTGAGGTCCGGAGACCCGGTGGGCGACTGCCTCGGACGGGCGCCGACGTCGCGGCCAGCACGCCTTCGGAGACCAGAGTCCCGCCGTCCCTCATGCGCGTGAGGCCGTGTCCGATCGTCCCATGACAGGGCCACGCACGACGCAGAGGAGCGCGAGCAGTGTCGACGAAGCCACCGCGCCCGACCGGTGAGGTGCGCACCTTCAGCCCGGACGAGCTCATCGTCTCCAAGACCGACCTGCAAGGTCGCATCACGTACGCGAACGACACGTTCCTGCGGGTGTCGGCGTACCGCGAGCAGGACGTCGTCGGCCGACCGCACAGCATCATCCGTCACCCGGACACACCGCGCGGTCTGTTCCACCTGCTGTGGGAGACGATCCGCGCCGGCGACGAGGTCTTCGCGTACGTGAACAACCTCGCGGCCGACGGCGCGTCGTACTGGGTCCTGGCGCATGTCACGCCCTCACGGGACGCGGCCGGCGCGATCGTCGGCTACCACTCCAACCGACGCGCACCCGACCTGGGCGCGGTCGAGCGTGTGGGAGCCCTGTACGAGCAGATGTGCGCCGCCGAGCGTGGCGCGCCCGGCAGTCGGGCGGCCGCCGAGGCGTCCCGTGCGGTCCTCGACGAGCACCTCGCAGCGCTGGGTACGACGTACGACCAGTTCATCTGGGACATCATCAGCACCTCCGGGAAGGCCGTCGCGTGACGTCCTGGTCCACCCGCAGCCGTCAGGTCCGGCGCGACCCGGAGGTGTCGCACGACGACGCGTCCCAGCAGGTCACGCCTCGGCGCGGCGGAGGTCAGCAGGGCGCGCGCGACGATGCACGAGCTGGAGAGCGCGTCGCAGACGATCGGCACCGCCGCCACGCTCATCCGCCACGTCGCTTCGCGCACACGTCTCCTGGCGCTCAACGCGACGATCGAGGCGGCCTGCGCCGGTGAGGTCGGGCGAGGGTTCGCGGTGGTCGCCGGCGAGGTGAAGAACCTCGCGGACGAGGTGTCGGCATCCTCGGACGACATCACCACGCACGTGGCCGGCGCGCAGGTGGCGGCGACGGACGCGGTGGCGGCGATGGTCCGCATCGAGGACGTCATCTCGACGGTGAGCGCGGAGGCGGACGCGATCTCGGTCGCCGCCGGGCAGGGCCTGGCGGACATGGCTCGTCGCCTGCAGGACGAGCTGGTGCGCTTCACGCAGCCCACCGCCTGAGGTACGAGTCGTGGACCTGCGACCGGCGAGCCCGTGCGTCACGAAGGGTCCGGCGGCCTGCTGACCCGGACCTCGGCGAGGCGCACCGCCGTGCCGGAACGCAGGCTGCCGTGCACCTCGGCGATCGCGTCGACGTGGGCGACGAGCTCGCGTACCTGCTCCTCCGGAGCCGGCGAGACGACGCTCACGCGGTACGACACGTCACGCGCGTGCGCGCCGGGTGCGTCGAACCAGCCCGTCACCTCGACGCCGACCGCGTCGATCGGCACGGACCGGGCGGCGGCCTCCCGGTAGACGTCGTTGGTCGCGCACGTCGCGAGGGCGAGGAAGAGCAGCTCACCGCCGCTGACGGCCGATCCCGGGGCACCCGTGCGCGGTGGGACCTCGAGCGTCCGTCCCTGCCCACCGGCCGAGACCGTGACCTCCTGGTTGCCGGCGGTGCTCCTCATCGAGGCCGTGTACTCCACGTCGTCCGCCCTCCAGCGTCGTGGACAGGTTCGGTCGGTCGAGTGTCGTGCCCGGGTCGTGACACGTCGACCCGCCGCTCCCACCGGGTGCGGGCGGCGGTCAGGGCAGGGTGTCCCGCGACAGCATCGTGCGCAGCTCGCTGATCCGTCCGTCCCGGACGGTGATGACGTCGATCCCTCGTGCGACGGGCGACCCGCGCGGGCCGAACGCCCAGGCCAGGGCGCCGTTGTCGGCGCCGACGTACAGCGGCCCGTCCTCGACGAAGTCGAAGCTCTCCGGCACCCCCGCCAGCAGAGCGCTCGCACGTTCGTCGAGCGCGTCACGGCCGGTCACGGTGCCCTCCGGGTCCGTGAACGTCACGTCCTCGGTGTAGGTCTCGTCGATGACGCGACGGCGCGCGACGGCGTCCCGGTTGCCGAAGACGCGATGCAGGTTCGCGTCGAGGAGCTCGCGGACCTCTGTCACTCGGACCTCCCGACGTCGACGGGGTCAGTCGTGCGCGTGCTGGGCTCGCACCGGCAGTTGCGTCAGAAGGCCGAGGGCGGGGACCGGCAGCCGTGCACGCCGGACCACCGCGCGCGGCTCGACCTTCCACAGCAGCACTGCCGCCGCGGCCAGCGGGACCGCGACGACGGCGTCGGACCACGGTGTGGTGTCGTGAGAGGTGTAGCCGAGGGCAAACATCCCGAGGAGGTAGGCCGGCACCGGGGTCGAGGCGACGAGGGCCGCGGCCATGGCGGCCGCCCACCCACCGCGCTGCCACCACGCCCACACGACCAGGAGTGGCGGGAGCGCGAGCCCCCACACGCCCCACGCGAGCGGGTCGACGGTGACAGGAGCGACCTGTCCGGTGGTCCCGGAGGTCCACGCGTGCACGCCCAGGACGGCGATCGACCCGGAAGCGACGACCGCGACCTGGAGCCGGAGGCACGCTTCGGAGTCGAACGCCCCGCGCCGGCAGGCGGGCCACCAGCGCTGGGCCGACGCGGCCACGAACGTCCCGGCGGACGCGAGCAGCAGCACGGAGGCGACCGCTCGCAGGACGAACCGGGACATACGAGGAGTCAACCGCAGTGCGGCTCGGGGGCACCAGGGGCGGTGACGGGTGATTCACGAGCGGCTCGTGGACCTTGCGCTCGCGGGCGGGCGGGTCGAGGGTGGCGTCTGGCGTCTGGCGTCTGGCGTCTGGCGTCTGGCGCCCCGCGCCCGGCGCGAGCGCCCGGTCGGCACCTCGGCACCGATGTCCGTGAGGAGGGAGCCGTCGATGTGGGACGAGAGCACCGGCGTCGCCGCGGGGGTCGGCATCGCGAGCGGCGCGGAGCTCACCCGAGCCCTGTTCGTCCGGGACCGGTTCGCTCTGCGCTCGGCGCTGTCGATCCCCGCGCTGCACCCACCGGTCACGGTTCACCCGGTCGACGACGTGCCCGAGGACGCGTGGGACCGGTGGTGGGCGGCACTGCTGGACCGGCACCCGTCGTCCTGGGCGGTGCCGGGCGACGCGCGGCTGGCCGAGCTCGCCGACGCCGTCGACGAGGACGCCCGCCGGTGGGAGGACGAGCACGTCTCGTCCGAGCCGCCGTACGACGGCAGATGGATCTCGACGTGGCTGGTCGACCACCGGCTCGTCGCACCGGTGGAGGTGCTGCTCGTCGGTGCGGGCGGTGTCTGGCACGAGGAGGCCCGCCCCGGGAGGTTCCTCGTGTCCGTCGGGTTCTTCCGGGCGCAGGACCTGATGGACGCGATGCTCCGCCGTGCGCTCGAGAGCCGGGCGTAGCCGACCGCCGGCGCCTCAGATCCCCGCCGGCAGCACCAGTCCCGCCCCCGGGATCGCCGCGAGCAGGTCCCGCGTGTACTGCTCCTGGGGCGAGTCGAACACGTCGTCCGTCGACGCGTGCTCGACGACCTTCCCGGCGCGCATGACGACGACGGAGTCGGCGATCTGACGGACGACGGCCAGGTCGTGGGTGATGAAGAGGTACGCGAGCCCGAGCTCGCGCTGCAGCCCGGCGAGCAGCTCGAGGATCTGGGCCTGGACGAGCACGTCGAGCGCGGAGACGGCCTCGTCGAGGACGACGACCTCGGGCTCGAGGGCGAGCGCGCGGGCGACGGCGACACGCTGGCGCTGGCCACCGGACAGCTCGGCGGGGAAGCGGCGCATGACGTCCTGCGGCAGGGCCACCATGTCGAGGAGCTCGCGGACGCGGGCCTCGCGCGCGGGCCGGTCCCCGACGCGGTGCAGCCGCAGCGGCTCCTCGAGCGAGCGGTACACCGAGTACTGCGGGTCGAGGGAGCCGTACGGGTTCTGGAACACCGGCTGGATGCGGCGGCGGAACGCGAGCTGCTGCCTTCCGCGCAGCGCGCCGATGTCCTGCCCGTCGAACAGCACGGTCCCGGAGGTCGGCTCGAGCAGGCCGAGCACCATGTTCGCGGCCGTCGACTTGCCGGACCCGGACTCGCCGACCAGCGCCAGCGTGCGGCCCCGGGCGACCGAGAAGCTCACGTCGTCGACCGCGGTGAACCCGGTCGCACGCACGCCCCGCCCGCGCGTGCGGAACACCTTCGTGAGGTGAGAGGCGACGACGACCTCGTCCCGGCGCGGCTGGGGCTCGTCGGCGTGCTGCGCGAGCAGGTCCTCGGTGGGCTCGTCGCCGCGCTCGTGCGCGACCTGGATGCGGCGCGACGACAGCGACGGCGCCGATGCCACCAGCCGGCGGGTGTACGGGTGCCGCGGGTCGGCGAGGATCGCGCGCGCCGGCCCCGACTCGACGACCTCGCCGCGGTACATGACGACGAGGTGCTCGGCGCGCTCGGCGGCCAGCCCGAGGTCGTGGGTGATGAAGAGGACCGCGGTGCCGAGGTCCGCGGTGAGGTCGTCGAGGTGGTCGAGGATCTGGCGCTGCACCGTCACGTCCAGGGCGGACGTCGGCTCGTCGGCGATGAGCAGACGCGGACGGGACGCGAGCCCGATGGCGATGAGCGCGCGCTGGCGCATGCCGCCGGAGAACTCGTGCGGGTAGAGGCCCGCCCGCTCGGCGGCGTCCGGCAGGCCCGCCTCGGCGAGCAGCTCGTGGACGCGGGCCCGGCGCTCGGCGCGCGAGCCGCGGAACCCGTTGGCCCGCAGCGCCTCGTCGACCTGCGAGCCGATCTTCCACACGGGGTTGAGGTTCGACATCGGGTCCTGCGGGACGAGCCCGATCTGGTCGCCGCGCAGCGCCTCGACCTGCCGCCGCCCGAGGCCGACGACCTCCCGCCCCGCGAAGCGGATGCTCCCGCCGGTCACCCGGCCGGTGCCGGGCAGGAGGTCGATGATCGCGTGCGCCGTCGTCGACTTGCCCGATCCGGACTCGCCGACGATCGCGACCGACTGCCCCGGGTACACGGTGAGGTCGGCCCCGCGCACCGCGTGCACCGGCCCGTTCGCGGTCGAGAACGTCACCTCGAGGCCCCGGATCTCGAGGAGCGGGGCGTCCGGGTCGAGCGGGGCACGGGGCGTCGGGGTCGTCATCGTCTGCGCGCCTTCGGGTCGAGGGCGTCGCGCACGACGTCGCCCATCATGATGAAGCCGAGGACCGTGAGCGCCAGCGCCCCGGCCGGGTAGAAGAGGATCTCCGGGTTGGTGCGGATGGCCCTCTGGCCCTGCGAGACGTCCCCGCCCCAGGAGACGACCGACGGCGGCAGCCCGATGCCGAGGAAGCTGAGCGTCGCCTCCGCGACGATGAACGTCCCGAGGGCGACGGTCGCGTAGACGATGATCGGCGCCGCGGAGTTCGGCAGCACGTGCCGCAGGAGGATGCCCGGCCGGCTCATCCCGAGCGAGCGTGCGGCCGTGACGAACTCGTCGTGCTTGACGGACATCACCGTGCCGCGGGCGATGCGGGCGATCGGCGGCCACCCGAACGACGCGAGCACGAGGGCCACCGTGAGCGCCGTGCGCCGGGACGACAGGCTCATGATGACGATCGCGGCGAGCACGAGCGGGATCGCGAAGAAGATGTCCGTCGCCCGCGCGAGCACCGTGTCGGCCCACCCGCCGAGGTACCCGGCGAGCGCCCCGGCCGTGGTCCCGACGAGCACGACGAGCAGCGTCGTCAGCACCCCGACCGTCACCGACGCCCGCGCGCCGTGGACGGTGCGGGAGTAGATGTCGCACCCCTGCCGGTCGAAGCCGAAGGGGTGCCCGGCCCGGGGCGGGTCGAGGGCGTCCGCCAGGGCGCAGGTGCGCGGGTCGAGCGACGTGAAGAGGCCGGGGAACGCCGCCACGAGCAGGACCGTGACGATGAGGACCGCGGCCACCCAGAACAGGGGCCTGCGACGCATCCCGCGCCACGCCTCGCGCCAGAAGCCGACGGGCGCGCTCGTCGTGCGGACGGCGTCGACGGCACCGAGCTCCGCGGGCGCGGGGCGGGCGACGTGCTCCTGACCGGGGCGGGGTGCGGTGCCGGTGGTCGTGAGGGGTGCGTCAGGCATAGCGGATCCTCGGGTCCAGCGCGGCGTAGAGGAGGTCGACCGCGAGGTTGGCGACGATGTAGACGAGCACGAGGACGGTCGTCAGAGTGACGACGGTGACGTTCTCGCCGCGCGTGATCGCGCCGAAGAGCGTGCCGCCGACGCCGTGGATGTTGAAGATGCCCTCGGTGACGATGGCCCCGGCCATGAGCGCGCCGAGGTCGGCACCGAGGAACGTGACGACCGGGATGAGCGAGTTGCGCAGCACGTGCCGACCGGTGACCTGCGCGCGGGACAGGCCCTTGGCGCGCGCGGTGCGGACGAAGTCCGCGTCGAGGTTCTCCTGCACCGAGGTCCGCGTGAGGCGCAGCACGTAGGCGAACGACGTCGCCGCGAGCACGACCGCCGGCATGAGCAGGCTGACGACGTCGGGGTCGCGGCCGGCGGTGACGGGCAGCCAGCCGAGGTTGACGCCGACGACGATCTGCAGGACGAAGCCGATGACGAACGTCGGGACCGCGATGACGAGCAGGCTGAGCACGAGGACCGTCGAGTCGAACCATCCGCCCTTGCGCAGTCCCGCGACGAGGCCGAAGCCGACGCCGAGGACGGCCTCGATGACGAGCGCCATGACAGCGAGCTGGAAGGTCACCGGCAGCGCCTGCGCGACGACGTCGGCGACGTCGCGGCCGGTGAACGTCACGCCGAGGTCGAAGGTGACGATGCCCTTGAGGTAGAGCAGGTACTGGACGATGAACGGCTCGTCCAGGTGGAACTCCGCGCGGATCTGCTCCTGCACCGCCTCGGGCAGCCCGCGCTC
The DNA here is from genome assembly GCA_023401045.1 of Actinomycetes bacterium. Lineage (GTDB taxonomy): Bacteria > Actinomycetota > Actinomycetes > Actinomycetales > Cellulomonadaceae > Cellulomonas. The sequence goes on along the minus strand of JAEXEM010000188.1, from coordinate 7,728 downwards.
GCCGCCGAGCGCCAGCACCGGGTCGCCCGGGCGCAGGAACACGAGCGCGTAGAGCAGCAGGGTGGCGCCGAGGAAGACGGGGACGAGCTGCAGGATCCTGCGGCCGATGTACCAACGCATGCCGACGTCTCTTCCGTGGGTTCCGTCGTCAACGGGGGGGCGGGGACCGCGGTGTCAGTCGCCCTTGGTGACCTGGTAGAGGATCGGGTCGGAGTCCCACCCGAACTCGACGTCCCCGACGGTGTCGGCCCAGCCGCCGGTCGCGTTGTTGTACCAGAGCGGGATGCCCGGCAGCTGCTCGAAGAGGATCGCCTCCGCCTCGAGGTAGAGGTCGACGGCCTGCTCCGGGTCGTCCGCGCCGTTCGCCTCGGCGAGCTTGGCGTCGAAGGCGGGGTTGGACCACTGGCCGTCGTTGGAGCCGGCCCCGGTGCCGTAGATCGGGCCGAGGAAGTTGCTCATGGCCGGGTAGTCGGCCTGCCAGCCGGCGCGGAACAGGCCGGGCACGGTACCCGCGTCACGGGCGTCGAGGAACTCGTCGAACGTCGGGTACGGGTAGAACTCGCACCCGATCTCGAGGACCGTGCGGATGTTGTTGCACACCGCGTCGACCCACGTCTGGTGGTCGGAGTCGGCGTTCGAGGCGATCTGGAGCGTGTACTCACCCACGGGCGAGGTCGCCTCCGCCTGTGCCCACAGCTCGGCCGCGAGCTCGGGGTCGTAGTCGAGCACGTCGTTGCCGGGGATGTCCTCGGTCCAGCCGTCGATGACGGGGGACGTGAAGTCGGTGGCAGGCGTGCGAGACCCGGAGAAGATCGTCTCGGTGACCTCGGGCCGGTTGATCGCGTGGGACACCGCCTGCCGGCGCAGCAGCCCGGCCTCGCCCTGGAACTCGGGCAGCCACTCGGGCACCGTGATCGTCTGGATGACGGCGGACGGCTGGTTGACGGCCCGGTCCTCGAGCTCGTCCTCGAACGTCGCGAACGCCGACGCCGGCACGTTCTTGATGATGTCGAGCTGGCCACCGAGCAGGTCGTTGTAGGCCGAGTCCTCGTCGGTGTAGGCGACGAGGTCGAGCCCGCCGTTCTGCGGTGTGCGCTCGCCGGAGTACTCCGGGTTCGGGACGAGGGAGACGACCGAGTCGTGCTCCCACGAGTCGAGCATGTACGGCCCGTTGCCCACGGGTGCCTCGCCGAACGCCTCGGGGTCCTCGAAGAACACCTCGGGCAGCGGGAAGAAGGCGGCGTACCCCAGGCGCAGCGGGAAGTCCGACTCCGGCTGGGTGAGCGTGACGACGAGGGTGCTGTCGTCCTCGACCGCCAGGCCGCCGGCCTCGATGAGGGACGTGTTCTCGTCGTAGGAGAAGCCCTGGATGGGCTCGAAGAAGTACGAGAGGCTATGCGCGTTGTCGAGCGCGGCCCCGTAGTCCCACGCCTTCGCGAAGCTCTCCGCGGTGACGGGCGTGCCGTCGCTGAACGTCCAGCCGTCGGCGATGGTGATCGTCCAGGTCGTGTTGTCCTCGGACTCGATCGACTCGGCGACCTCGTCGTGGACGGCGCCCTCGGCGTCGTAGTAGACGAGCCCGGCGAAGAGGTTCTGCACGACCATGCCGCCGTAGACCTCGTTGGTCATCGTCGGGATGAGCGGGTTCTGCGGCTCGCCGTTGCTCACCGTGACGACGCCTCCGCCGTCGCTGCCCGCGTCGGAGCCGTCGTCCCCGCCCGACCCGCAGGCGGTGAGGGCGAGCGCGCCGGCCAGGCCGAGCGCGGTGAGGACGGTGAGGCGCCTGGTTCTCATGTCTTCCTCCGGGACGAGGCGGCGCGGGTGGGCCGCTGTCGGGGACGTCCTCCACGCCGGGGGACGTGTCCGTGATGCGGACGCGGCGGACAGTAGGCGAATCGATCCGAGCGGCACAGACGTCACGAACGCAGACATCGACGCTGTTACTCAAATGCGGCCCTGTGTTTACACGTACGACACAAATGTGCCGAAAACGCGATACCGACCATTCTTGTCCGGTGCGGCGCCGCATCCCCGGGTGCGGGAGGAGGGGCCCGGCGCTCGCGCAGTCGTGCCGGCCGGCCCCCTCCACACCGGGACAACGGGGACGTAGAGTGCCGAACCGACCCCAGCCCCCGGGGTGAGGAGGACGGTCCGTGACGGTCCTCGTGAGCACGCGCCGCTCCGCCGCCAGGGAGCGACTCCTCGATGCCGCGGACGAGCTCTTCTATGACAGGGGAGTGCAGCAGGTGAGCATCGAGGACGTCGTCGTCCGCGCCGGGACGACACGGATGACGCTCTACCGGCACTTCCCGTCGAAGGACGACCTCGTCCTCGCGCACCTGCAGCGGCGGGCCGACGAGGAGCGCGCCGCGCTCGCGGACGTCCTCGCCGTCGCGGCCCGCGGCAGGTACAGCCCGCTTCTCGTGCTCGCGGCGCGCATCAAGGACGACGTCGCCGCCCCCGGCTTCCGCGGCTGCCCGTTCCTCAACGTCGCCGCCGAGTACCGCGACCCCACCCACCCTGTCCGGCGCCTCGTCGCCGCGCACCGGGCGTGGTTCCGGTCCCGCCTGGTCGACCTCGTCGCCGACACCGGCGCGCTCGACCCCGAGGGGGTCGCCGACCGGATCGTCATGCTGCGCGACGGCGCGATGACCGCCGGGGCGTTGCGCGAGGCACCGGCTCCCGCCCGGGCGCTGCCGCAGGCGGTGGCGGCGGTGCTGGGGGTGCGGACCTGACGGATGACGACGGCGAGGTCACCGGTCGTCGTCGCGCGTCCGGGAGGAGACCGATCGCCTCAGGCCTCCGTGGGTCGGGCGATGACCTCAGCCGGCTGCGCGCTCGACGAGCGACGTGATCGTGGCCTCGTCCTCGGCGGTGAGCCGGGTGACCGCGAACGACGTCGGCCACAGACCGCCGTCGTCGAGGCGCGCCTCCGGGGTGAAGCCGAAGGTCGAGTAGCGCTCCTTGTCGACGTCGCCGCTGCGGAAGAAGCAGACGACCTTGCCGTTGCGGGCGTACGCCGGCTGGCCGTACCAGAGCTTGGGGGACAGCTCGGGGGCGGCCGCGGTGACGAGGGCGTGGATGCGCTCGGCGACGGCGCGGTCCGCGTCGCTCATCTTCTGGATCTTCTCGAGGACGTCGAGCTCCTCGGCCGCCTTCTTGTTGCCACGTCCCCGGCTCGCCTCACGCTTGAGCTCCGCGGCGCGCTCCTTCATGCTGGCGCGCTCCTGCTCGGTGAAGCCTGCGGTTGCGCCCTCGGTCGTCGTCATCTCGTCCTCCTGTCTCATGAGCTTCCCGTGACGAGCACGCTACTCAGACCAGGGCGTTCCTCACTTCTCGGATCCTGATCGACTGCCAGGACGACACGGCCGGCCTCGGGATACCGTCGTCGGCCGGCGACCGCGACGTGCACGCGAGGAGACCCGTGGAGTACACCGAGTACGACACCCGCCTGGCCGCCTACGCGGTCATGACGGACGGCCCGCGGCTGCTGCTCACGTGGTTCAACGGTGCCGTCCCGAGCTGGAGCCTGCCCGGCGGAGGCGTCGAGTTCGACGAGTCCGTCGAGGAGGCTGTGGTCCGCGAGGTGTGCGAGGAGACCGGGTACGACGTCGAGCTCACCGGGCCCCTCGCCACCCACTCCTTCACCCGCCCCGCGGGCGACGGACGGCGCCCCTTCAAGTCGGTGCGCCTCATCTACGGCGCGCGGCTCGTCGGCGGCCGCCTCGGCACCGTCGAGGTCGGCGGCACGACCGACTTCGCCGCGTGGCTGCCGCTCGACGAGGTGCCGCTCGACCCGCCCACCCCGGAGTTCGTGCGGCTCGCGGTCTCGCTCGTCCGGTCGGGACGGGCGGGTTGAGGTCGTCGCGGGCGGTCCGGCCGTCCAGGCCATGACGTCCCGCGACCGTGCCGAGCCGCTCAGGGGGCGGGGATCCGCGACGGGTGCGCGCCCCCACCGTCACCCCTCGGGAGGCGCCGTGACGAACAGGACGAAACCGCCGCAGCCCTCACTGGAGGGACCCACGCCTCCCCCCGGGCGCCGGGCCGGGCGTGTGTCGTCGGCTCACGCCTCACACGCAGCGGGTGAGGTGCGCGCGCGGACGTCGGCGTCGACTGGGGCCGTCGAGCGGGAGGGGGCCGGCGTGGCGGTCAGACGCAGGACGCACGCCGTCGAGGACGCACCCGGGTGGACGCACGGCACGGCCGAGGTCGAGGGCTACGACGTCTTCTACCGGGTGAGCCACGACGTCCCGGGGGTGGCCCCCATCGTCCACGTGCACGGGTTCGCCATCTCCGGCGCCTACCTCATGCCGACCGCGCAGCTCCTCACGGACCGGGCGACCAACCTCGTGCCCGACCTGCCGGGCTATGGCCGCAGCGCGCGCCGCCCCGACACGCTGGGCATCCCGGCGCTCGCCCACGCCCTGCTCGTCCTGCTCGACGCCCTCGGCCTCGGGCGGGTCGTGCTCGTCGGCAACTCGATGGGGTGCCCCGTCGTCCTCGAGGTCGCCTTCACCGCGCCCGACCGCGTCGAGCGCGTCGTGCTCGCCTCGCCGGCGGGCGGCGTGCAGAACCAGCCGCTGCTGCGGGCCGTGCGCCAGCTCGCGCTCGACGCGCTGCGCGAGCCGCCGGGCATGGCCCGCGTCGCGGTGCCGGACTACCTGCGGTTCGGTGCGGCGGGCGCGTTCCGCCTGTTCGCGGAGATGACGCGCTTCCCGTCGCTCGAGCGGCTCGTCCGCTCACCGGTCCCCGCGCTCGCGGTCATCGGCAGCCGCGACCCGTTCATGCCACCGCCGCACCGGGTGCGCGAGGTGAGCAGCCTCGCGCGGGACCGCACGACCGTCGCGCTCATCCGCGGTGCCGCGCACTCGATGAACTTCACGCATCCCGGCGAGCTCGCGCACGTCATCGGCTCGTGGCTCGACGGCGTCGAGATCGTCGACGACCCGGACCAGCCGGGCGAGACGCGCGTGCTGCACATCGCGCCGCCGTGAGCGGGACTCCCGGCGCGTCCCGGCCGGTGTCGTGCCTCAGGCGGGGAACGCGGTGAGCGCCCGGTCCGCCACGGCCATGAGGGTGGCCCGGCTCGCGCCGTTGACGGCCTCGACCGCCATCCCGCTGGTCGTCGCCACGAGGAACGTCGCCAGCTCGGCGGCGTCCTCCCCGGCGGGCAGCCGGCCGTCGTCGACGAACTCCTGGAGGCGGGCCGCGATCGCCTGCTCGCCGGCGCGGCGGCTGTCGCGCAGGAAGTCGACCACCGCCTGGTCGGCCGTGCTGCCGGCGAGACCCCCCTGGATGGACAGGCAGCCCGGAGGGCGGTCCGGCTGCGTGATGGCCAGGACGTTCTGGTGGAGGTAGTGCCGGGCGACCTCGCGCGGGGTCGGCTTGGTGAGCGCCTCGGCGACGTACGCCATGTCGACCTCGGCGTACCGCGCGACGGCGCGACGGAACACGCCCTCCTTGTTGCCGAACGCGGCGTACAGGCTCGGGCGGGCGACGCCCATCGCCTCGGTGAGGTCGTCGAGGGTGGTGCCCTCGTACCCGCGCTCCCAGAAGACGAGGATCGCCGCGTCGAGGGCGCCGTCGACGTCGAACTCCCGGGGCCGACCCCGCACCGCCATGTCCCCGACCCCCGTCCCGTCCCGTCGGGGACAGCGTAGGCGGCTCGGGCGGTCACCCCGCGGCGGGCCGCCGTGGTGACGGGGGCCGCGACCAGCGGGAGGCCGGCCGACGACCCGCCGGCCGGCCTCCGTGGCCCTCAGGCGCCGTAGCCGCCGTCGATGTTGAGCACCGTGCCGGTCACGTAGGAGGCCTCCGGGCTCGCGAGGAAGACCACGCCGGCGGCGATCTCCTCGGGCCGTGCGAAGCGACCCAGCACCGTGTGGGACCGGAAGGTGTCGCCCATCGGGCCGTCCTGCGGGTTGCCGTCGGTGTCGGTGTATCCGGCCTGCAGCACGTTGACCGTGATGCCCTTGGCAGCGAGGTCGTGGGCGGCGCCCCGGCTGAACCCGGCCAGCGCGGACTTCGACGCCGCGTAGTCCGCCATCCCGGACGAGCCCACCCGCGTGCCGACCCCCGAGCCGATGTTGACGATCCGGCCGCCTTCCGGCAGGTGCGGGACAGCGGCCCTCATGGCTGCCACCGCGCTCGCGTAGTTGATCGCGTGCTGCCGCGCGAACGCCTCGGCGTCCTCGTGCTCGCTGCCGACCGGTGCCCACACGGTGACGCCGGCGTTGTTGACGAGGATGTCGAGGTGCCCAAAGGCCTCGACGACGTCCTCGACGAGCCGGACGGCGGCCGCGGGGTCGGCCTGGTCGGCGCGGAAGCTGCGCGCCCGCACGCCGAGGCCCTCGAGCTCGGCGACGACGGCCTGCGCCGCGTCCTGCGAGCGTGAGTAGCTGATGGCGACGTCCGCTCCCTGTGCTGCCAGCGCCTTCGCGGACGCTGCGCCGATCCCTCGGCTCCCCCCGGTGACCAGGGCGACCTTCCCGTCGAGCTTCTTCATGTCCGTCATCTCCTCGTGCGTGCGTCATGGATTGTGTACTGCGTAGTACACAATCCAGGTCGGGTGCGGTCTATTCCGGACGGGTCTCGAGGAGCTCGGCGAGCTGCGCCCACTGCGCGGCCGGGACCTCGCCGTCGTCGGTGAGCACGTGCAGCGCGACGTGGTCGGCGCCGGCGTCCCAGTGCTCGCGGACCCGCGCGCCGACGGCGTCGACACCGCCCCAGGCCACGACGGCGTCGATGAGCCGGTCGCTGCCCTTCCCGGCGAGGTCCTCCGGGGAGAACCCCTGGTCCAGAAGGCTGCGCCGGTAGGTGGGGAACCGCAGGTACGTGCCGATGCCGCGGCGGGCGATCTCGCGCGCCCGTTCCGGTGACGACTCCAGCACCACGGCCTGGTGGGGCATGAGCAGCGCGCGGCTCCCGAGGAGCGCCCGGCTGCGCGCGTGCGCACCGGGGGTGACGAGGAACGGGTGGGCGCCCGCCGAGCGAGCGCCGGCGAGCGCCGTCATCCGTGGGCCGAGCGCCCCGAGCACCCGGTCCGCGGGGGCGAGCGGCGTCGGTGCGCCGTCGAGGGAGTCGAGGTAGTCCGTCATGGAGCCGATGGCGCTGCGGTAGGTCCGTCCCGTGGCGGCCGCGGCCTGTGGGTTGCTCACGCCGAGGCCGACGAGCAGCCTGCGGCCGTGCCGTGACGTGAGCCGGGCGTGCTCGGACGTCGCGCCACCCGCGTCCTGGCCCCAGATGCTCATGACACCGAACGCGACGGTGAGGTCGGTCGTCGCGGTGAGCATGGTCTCGGCATCGCGCCACAGGCCGGGTCCGTTGGCACCGGCGACCCAGACCGCGTCCCAGCCGTCGCGTTCCAGTGCGCCGACGTGCTCGGCCAGCTCGTGGCGCGGGAGCGTGCGGAGCTCCAGGCTCCAGATCCCGAGTCGCCCGATGCGGGGGCGGGTGGTGTCGAGCGTCTGCATGAGTGGCCTCTCCGCGCGCGGCCGCACCGCCCGCTGTTTGTGTACTGTCGAGTACACAAATCCTGGTGCGACGACGTTCGTTCCGCAGGGGCCGGCCCCCGGGGCGTGCGAGCCCTCCGGATGCGGAGAGCGCTCAGCCCGCGGGGTCGACGGAGAGGCCGTCGCGGAACGGACCGTGCGGGTTCGACGTCCCCGGGTGCGCGCACGTCGACCGCCCCCCCGGGGGCACACCCCCCGCCCGCCGGGGACCCCAACG
>JAEXEM010000167.1 GCA_023401045.1 Actinomycetes bacterium | reverse complement strand
GGCCGGGCCGCGTCGCAGCGCGCTGCCGAGGGCAGACCCGAGCGCGCCCCCCAGCACCGCCAGGACGACGTCGTCGACCACCGCGGACCGCCCTGCCACGAGGATCTGCGCCGCCTCGATGCCGACGCCGATCGCCAGGAACGTGAGGGCCGACCTACGCAGCCCGTGCCCCGAGCGCAGCCCCAGGAGCACGCCTCCGGCCGCGAAGAGCACGAGGTTGCCCCCGATCTGGACGAGCGGGACCTCCCAGTTGACGGAGGACGTCAGCTGCTCCGTGAGGTCACGGAACGGCACGAGCTCGATGGTCGGCCCCTCACCGGGGACGGCGACCCCGCTGCCCGGCAGGAGGGTGACGGCGACGACCGCCACCCACCACACCCCGAGCACACCGTCGAGCAGCGAGCGACGGATCACCGCCCCGGACGTCTCGTACCCGGTGCGCGCCCAGGCGGTGAACGAGACCGCGACGAGCACGACGCCGCCGACGACCGCCACCACCGGGATGAGCCACGAGAACGACCGCCACAGCTGCACCATCAGGGGCCCTCCTTCCGCGTCGACGCCGCCCCGGTCACGGGTACCGCGTCGTCCCGTTCCCGCTCAGCGTCACGCCCTCGTTGGTCGTCGTGATGACGAAAGCGGTAGGTCCCCGCCGACGTGTTCCACGTGTTCGTCTCCGACCACCCGCACAGGTAGGCCCGCGCCGTGTAGTTCGTCCACCCGGCACCGGCCTTCCGCTGCGGGGTGATGTAGTAGACCATCGACGCCGACCAGGTGAACGAGCCGGCGGCCGCGGCCGGCCCCGCGAAGGCGAGCATCGTGACGACGAACGCGACAAGGACTGCTCCGCCGCGGTTGCGCATGGTTCTGGACAAGCGACCGCCCCCCACCCACTCCTGACGCGCCCGGTGCACCGCCCGCACCACCAGGCCACCTCCCCCCAGGTGGCTGCACCGCTCGCCCAGCACCCGGCGATACGCTGCGAGGCATGTTCCTGCGTCCGCTCGACCAGTCCGCCAAGCTCAAGCACGTCCTGTACGAGATCCGGGGCAAGGCGCTGGACGAGGCCGCACGCATGGAGGCCGAGGGCCGCAAGGTCCTCAAGCTCAACACCGGCAACCCGGCGGCGTTCGGCTTCGACGCGCCGCACCAGATCGTCGCCGACGTCATCGCCGCGGTGCCCTACGCGCACGGGTACTCCGAGTCACGGGGCATCCTCCCGGCGCGCCGCGCGATCGTCACGCGCTACGAGACCGTCGAGGGCTTCCCGACGTTCGACGTCGACGACGTCTTCGTCGGCAACGGCGTCTCCGAGCTCATCACCATGACGCTGCAGGCGCTGCTCGACGAGGGCGACGAGGTGCTCATCCCGTCCCCCGACTACCCGCTGTGGACGGCGATGACGAGCCTGTCCGACGGCAGGCCCGTGCACTACCGGTGCGACGAGACGAACAACTGGGAGCCGGACGTCGAGCACATCCGTGAGCAGATCACGCCGCGGACGAAGGCCATCGTCGTCATCAACCCCAACAACCCGACCGGTGCGGTGTACCGCCGCGAGGTGCTCGAGCAGATCGCCGAGATCGCCCGCGAGCACAGCCTGCTCATCCTCGCCGACGAGATCTACGACCGGATCCTCTACGACGGCGCCCAGCACATCCCCATGGCGAGCATCGCCCCCGACCTGCTGTGCCTCACGTTCAACGGCCTGTCGAAGACGTACCGGGTCGCGGGCTACCGTGCCGGGTGGGTCGTCGTCACCGGACCGAAGGCGCACGCCACCGGCTTCCTCGAGGGCATGGTGCTGCTCGCCTCGACCCGGCTGTGCCCCAACGTCCCGGCGCAGCACGCCATCCAGGCGGCGCTCGGCGGGGTGCAGTCCATCGACGCGCTCGTCGCCCCCGGCGGCCGGCTGCACGAGCAGCGCCTCGTCGCGTGGGAGGGGCTCAACTCGATCCCCGGCGTCTCGTGCACGAAGCCCGAGGGTGCGCTCTACCTCTTCCCGCGCCTCGACCCCGAGGTGTTCGGCATCGTCGACGACGCGCAGCTCGTCTACGACCTGCTCGTGAGCGAGCAGATCCTCCTCGTGCAGGGCACCGGGTTCAACTGGCCGACGCCCGACCACCTGCGCGTCGTCACGCTGCCCGACGCGCGCGGACGCTCACAGCACGAGCAGCGAGAACCCTCCTGAGCCGTACCCCGAGACGTCGACGACCAGGTCGGTGCGACGCACGTACGCCCGCACCCACGGTGCCGCGTCGGCGGGCAGCGCCTCACGCGGGTGGTACACCGTGTCGAGCCGCAGGTGCGGGGCACCCTCCGCGTTGAGGAGCGACGCGAGGACGTTGAGCACCTCGGCGGCGTTCTCGTCGAGCGGCGCCTCGAGCACCTGGCTCACGGCGCAGTCGCGCGCGGTGCGCGCAGGCACGAGACCGAGCGCGGCCCCGAGGTGCGCCGCCGCCGCGACGTCGAGCAGGCACATCGCCTTGAGCTGCAGCAGCCGGTCGACGTAGAGCCCGACCATCGCACCGCCGTCGTACGACGGGTCGACCATCGGTGCGCCCGTGCGCACCTCGACCTCCCGCCCGACGAGCCCGGTGAGCAGGTCGCGCACGTCCTTGGCGGTCGGCAGCGGGGTCTGCACGCTCATGCGAGCACCGGGTCGATGACGGCGCGGAACTGCTCGGCGGTGAACGGCTTCGCGACGAGGAACAGCGCGCCCTCGCGCTCGGCGAGCTCACGCATCTCCGGTGAGCCCTCGGACGTGACGAAGCCCAGCGGCGTGTCGAAGCCCTCGGCCCGCAGCCGGCGCAGCAGGTCGATGCCCGTCATCTCGGGCATGTTCCAGTCCGAGAGGATGACGTCGGGCTCGTCCGCGCGCACCGCCTCGAGCGCCTGCGCCCCGTCGCCGGCCTCACGCACCTCCCAGTCGTACCCCGCCTGCCGCAGCGTGCGGATGACGATCTGGCGCATGACTCGGCTGTCGTCCACGACCAGGACGCGGATCATCTGGGTCCTCCTCGGTTCTCCGGCCGCGCGGTCACGCGGCCCCCCTGACGGTGAGTACGAGCGCACGGCCGCGCCAGTCCAGCGCGACCTGCGTGAGCACCACGGAGCCGTCCTCCTCCGGCTCGTGGTCGGCGACCTCGGGCAGCCCGAGCGAGCCGTGCGCGGGCAGCAGCGCCTTGACGTTGCCGCCGACGACGTTGGCGACCTCACCGAAGGCGTCGCGCAGGTCCTCGTCGCCCACGGCCTCGTCCGCGCCCAGCGCCAGCAGCGCCCGGGCCAGGTCGTCGGCCGTGGTCCGCTCGGTGGTGACCGACGCCCGGCCGACCCACGCACCGTGCAGGTCCACCCAGGCGACGACCGGCCGCGTCCAGGCCGGCGCCGGCCCCGCCCAGGGGCGCACCGTGCCGGGCTCGCCGTCGACCATGGCGGCGAACAGCTCCTCGGCGATCGTGTACACGTCGGCGTCCGCGAGCAGCGGGATCATGCCTCCACCCCCTGCGGGACGAGGCCGAGGAGCACGAGCTTGTCGCGCACCGCCTCGGCCGAGAACGGCTTGATGAGGTACTCGTGCGCACCGGCGGCCAGCGCCCGCACGATCTGGGACTGCTCGCTCTCGGTCGTCACCATCATGAGCGTCATCGACCGCCACTCCCGGCGGGCCCTCACCTCGGTGACGAACGTGAGCCCGTCCATGACGGGCATGTTCCAGTCGATGCACGCGAGGTCCGGCAGCGGCCCGTCCACGAGCCGGTCGAGCGCGTCCTGGCCGTGCTCGGCCTCGACGGTCTCGAACCCGAGGTTCTCCAGGGTGCGGCAGACGATCCGGCGCATCACGCGCGAGTCGTCGATGACGAGCGCTCTCACAGTGGTCCAGCTCCTCGCGGTGTCGACGGTGCGGTCGCGGCGGCGACCGGGACGGCAGGGCCGGGGGCGGCCGCGGGGCCGGAGGACGCCGTCACGGCCAGCCGTGACGGC
>JAEXEM010000161.1 GCA_023401045.1 Actinomycetes bacterium | reverse complement strand
GGCCTGCGACGCCGCGGCCCGGTCCGCGGCGTGGCGGCGCAGCGCCGGCAGCGCGAGCACGGTCGTCAGCATCGCCCCCACGCCGGACGCGACGACGACGAGGAACCCGCCGGAGGAGCCGACCGCGTCGATCCGCGCACCGCCGACCGACGCGCCGACCGACACCCCGATGCTCAGACCGGTGCTCACCCAGGCGAGCCCCTCGGTGAGGCGCCCGGGCGGCACGAGCTCGGCGACGAGCGCGTTGCCGTTGATGATCGACGGGGCGATGGCGAAGCCGACGACGAACATCGCGCCCGCGAGGACCCACAGCGACTGCGCGAGGAAGAACGCGCAGACCCCGACGGCGAGGGCGACGACGCCGATGGCGAACCGACGGTGCAGCGGCGAGACCCAGTGACGGGCGCCGTAGAGCAGCCCCGAGATGAGCGAGCCGAGCGCGAAGACCGCGAGGATGACGCCCGCGAGCTCCTTGCGGCCGGCCTCCTCGGCGAACGCGACGGTCGCGACGTCCGTCGCCCCGAAGATCGAGCCGATGGCGACGAAGACGAGGACGATGACGACGACGCCGGGTCGGCGCAGCACCGCACCGCCGACGCGACGCTCGTGCCGAGGGGCGGGCGGCGGCTCGGAGCCGCGCAGCGCGAGGAAGACGAACCCGCCGACGACCATGGCGACGATCGGCACGACGAGCCCGGCGGCGGGCGCCACGCTCGTCGCGAGGACCGTCGCGGCGACCGGCCCGACGACGAAGACGAGCTCGTCGAGGGCGGACTCCAGCGAGTAGGCCGTGTGGACGCCCCGGGCGTCGGCGCCGAGCAGGTTGTTCCAGCGGGCGCGCACGAGCGCGCCGAACGACCCGATCGTCGCCCCGGCGAGGGCGGCGGTGACGTACAGCCAGATCTCGTCGGCCCGCAGCGAGACCGCGACGACGAGCCCGACGAGGCTCGCTGCCGACACGAGGACCGCGGGCCGCATGACCCGGGCCTGCCCGTACCTGTCGACGAGCTGCGCGAGCTGCGGGGTGCAGATCGCCTGGGCGATGACGAGCACGGCCGACACGCGTCCGGCGAGACCGTAGGCGCTGCCGTCGTCGGAGCCGTAGACCGTCGAGACCATGAGGACGATCCCGATGCCGACCATCGACATCGGGAGACGCGCCACGAGGCCGGAGGTGGAGAAGGCGAGTGCGCCGGGGCGCGACAGGACGTCCCGGTAGGGCTGGAGCATGCCCTCACTCTCGCACCCCGGACCGACAGGTCGCGCATCGGTCGCCGGGGCCGCAGCGCCCTGCGGGAGACGCCCGGGCGCCGCGTGACCCCCCCGCCCCGGGGCCGGTCAGGCGGAGAGCGCCTGGGAGACGACCGCCCGCGCCTCCTCCTGCACCTGGGCGAGGTGCTCGGGCCCGACGAACGACTCGGCGTAGATCTTGTAGACGTCCTCCGTGCCCGACGGGCGGGCGGCGAACCACGCGTTCTCCGTCGTCACCTTGAGCCCGCCGATGGGGGCGTCGTTGCCCGGCGCCCGCGTGAGCCGGGCGGTGATGGGCTCGCCCGCGAGCTCGGTGGCCGTCACCTGCTCCGGCGAGAGCGCCGCGAGCGTCGCCTTCTCCTCGCGGGTCGCCGGCGCGTCGACGCGGGCGTACCAGGAGCGCCCGAACCGGTCGACGAGCTCGTCGTGGTGCTGCGAGGGCGTGCGGCCGGTGGTCGCGAGGATCTCCGAGGCGAGCAGCGCGGGGAGCATGCCGTCCTTGTCGGTCGTCCACACCGTGCCGTCCTTGCGCAGGAACGACGCCCCGGCGGACTCCTCGCCGCCGAACCCGACGGACCCGTCGATGAGGCCCGGCACGAACCACTTGAACCCGACCGGCACCTCGAGCAGGCGTCGCCCGTGCGAGGCGGCGACGCGGTCGATGAGCGAGGACGACACGAGCGTCTTGCCGACCGCGGCCGTCGGCGCCCAGCCGGGCCTGGCGCCGCCGTAGAGGTAGTCGATCGCCACCGCGAGGTAGTGGTTGGGGTTCATGAGGCCCGCGTCCGGGGTGACGATGCCGTGCCGGTCGGAGTCGGCGTCGTTGCCGGTGGCGATGTCGAACGGCGCGGTCCCGTCAGGCCCCGGGCGCATCCGCTCGAGCAGCGAGGCCATCGCGTGCGGCGAGGAGCAGTCCATGCGGATCCTGCCGTCCCAGTCGAGCGTCATGAACGCCCAGCGCGGGTCGACGTCGGGGTTGACGACGGTGAGGTCGAGCCCGTAGCGCTCGCCGATCGCCGCCCAGTACTCGACCGAGGCGCCGCCGAGCGGGTCCGCGCCGATGCGGACGCCCGCGGCGCGGATCGCGTCGACGTCGAGGACGTTCGCGAGGTCGTCGACGTACGCGGTGAGGTAGTCGTGCTTGCGCGTCGTCGAGGCGGCGAGCGCCTGCTCCACGCCGACACGCCGCACCTGCCGCCAGCCGGTGCGCAGGATCTCGTTCGCGCGGTCGGCGATCCAGCCCGTCGCGTCGGAGCCGGCGGGGCCGCCGTGCGGCGGGTTGTACTTGAAGCCGCCGTCGCGCGGCGGGTTGTGCGACGGGGTGACGACGATGCCGTCGGCGAGCCCGGGCCCCTGGGTGCGCACGCCCGCGGCCGTGCCCGCGCCGTTGTGCCGCAGGATCGCCAGCGAGACCGCCGGCGTCGGCGTCCAGGAGGCGCGCGCGTCGATCCGCACCTCGACGCCCGCGGCCGCGAGCACCTCGAGCGCGGTGGCCCACGCGGGCTCGGACAGGCCGTGGGTGTCCCGCCCGAGGAACAGCGGCCCGTCGGTGCCCTGGCCGCGGCGGTACTCGACGATCGCCTGGGTGATGGCGACGATGTGCGCCTCGTTGAACGCACCGTCGAGCGCGGAGCCCCGGTGGCCGGAGGTGCCGAAGACGACCCGCTGCGCGGGGTCGTCGAGGTCGGGCTCTCGGTCGTGGTACGCCGTGAGCAGGGCGTCGACGTCGACGAGGTCGGAGGGCTGGGCGAGGGTACCGGCGCGCGGGTCCATGGGCCCGATCCTTCCAAAGCGCACCCGCACCGCGCACCCGCTGCCGGGGTGTCGGGCGGCGCGCCGTGCGCAGGGGGTGCCGCGTGCGCCGTCGACCCGCCCGCGGCGCACGGCGGCGGCGACGGTCGGTAGGGTGCTCGCCATGGCCAAGACTGCGACCCGCTTCGTGCTGCGCCCGTTCGAGGGGCTGCCCGGTGAGCCCGACTGGGTCGCGCTGCGCGAGCTCGTGCCCGCCGCGACCGCGACGGCGCGGACCACCGCCGAGCACGGTGCGCGCGACGTCGTCGTCACGACCGTCCTTCCGAACAGCTGGGCCGCGCTGCACCGCGCCGACGGCACCGTCCTCGTCGCGCTGCAGACCGGCACCTCCTCGGGCGACGCGTCCCGCGACGTCGCGACCGCGCTGCTCCTCGCGCTCGACGCCGAGCCGGGCACCGCGATCGAGACGATCGGCCTGCCGACCCCGGGCCCGCGCCTCCAGGACGTCCTCGACCTGTCGGTGCCGTTCGAGGTGACGGTCGAGGAGAGCTTCTCCTACTGGCTCGACCCGAGCACCGAGCGCACCGCCGAGCTCGAGGCCGCCATCGAGGAGGCCGACGCCGGGATCATCGACACCCGCCGCCTCACCTCCGTCGAGTCCGCGTACTGGTGCCGCATGGGTGCGCGCGAGTTCCTCCGCTGGGCGCAGCCCGCCGACGAGCAGGTCGTCCTCGACGGCCTCGCGCGCCTCCACGCGCGCCGCGAGTCGGGCTTCGACGACGCGAAGTTCATCGGCTACTTCCGTGCCGCCGGCGTCGTCGTGCCGGTGTGGGAGCTCGCGCGCGGCTCGGAGGCCGACGACGTCGAGGGCCCCGTCGCGGCGTTCGCCCCGCGGCTCGCCGCCGCGATGGCGGAGGACGGCCCGCTCGACGCCGACG
>JAEXEM010000108.1 GCA_023401045.1 Actinomycetes bacterium | reverse complement strand
GGGGGGGCGTCCGTACGTGCGGGGCAGGTCAGGAGTCGCCGCCCGTGTTGCCGGAGGTGCCGGCCGTCACGTCCTCGAGGCGGTAGCGCGCGATGGCGTCCGCCACGACGGAGCGCTCGACCGCACCCTCGAGCGCGAGCTGCTGCAGCACGCGCACCGCGGTCGACGGGCCGTCGATCTTGAAGTGGCGGCGCGCGGCCGCACGGGTGTCGGAGAACCCGAACCCGTCCGCACCGAGCGTCGCGTACCGGCCCGGCACCCACGCGCGCACCTGGTCGGCGACGAGGTGGTCGTAGTCGGTCGTCGCGACGAACGGACCCTCGGCCCCCTGGAGCTTCGCCGTGAGGTACGGCGTCGGAGCGGGCTCGTCCGGGTTGAGGAACGCGCGCTGCTCGGCGGCGAGCGCCTCGCGGCGCAGCTCGTTCCAGCTCGTCACCGACCACACCGCGGCGCGCACGCCCCAGTCCTCGGCGAGGAGCTTCTGCGCCTCGAGCGCCCACGGCACCGCGACGCCGGACGCGAGGATCTGGGCGCGCGGCCCGTCGCCCTCGGCCGGGGACACGAGGTGGATGCCCTTGAGGATGCCCTCGACGTCGACGTCCTCCGGCTCGACCGGCTGGACCATCGGCTCGTTGTAGACGGTGAGGTAGTAGATGACGTCCTGGTCGCGGCCGTCGGACCCGTCGCCGTACATCCGCTCGATGCCGTCGCGCACGATGTGCCGGATCTCGTACCCGTAGGCCGGGTCGTAGTGGACGACGTGCGGCATGGTCCCGGCGAGCAGCGGCGAGTGGCCGTCCGCGTGCTGGAGGCCCTCACCGGTGAGCGTCGTGCGGCCGGCGGTCGCGCCGATGAGGAAGCCGCGCGCCATCTGGTCGCCGGCGGCCCAGAACTGGTCGCCGGTGCGCTGGAACCCGAACATCGAGTAGTAGAAGTAGAACGGGATGAGCGGCTCGCCGTGCGTCGCGTACGACGTGCCCACCGCCTGGAACGCGGCCGCGGAGCCGGCCTCGTTGATGCCGGTGTGCATGATCTGCCCGGCCTCGGACTCCTTGTAGCTCAGCATGAGCTCGCGGTCCACGGCCATGTAGTTCTGGCCGTTGGTGTTGAAGATCTTCGCGCTCGGGAAGATCGAGTCCAGGCCGAACGTGCGGGCCTCGTCCGGGATGATCGGCACGAGACGGTGGCCGAACTCCTTGTCCTTGACGAGGTCCTTGAACAGGCGCACGAGCGCCATCGTCGTGGCGACCTCCTGCGTGCCCGAGCCCTTCGCCAGCCCCTGGTACGTCTTCTCGGGCGGCAGCGTGAGCTTGGTGTGCTCGGTGCGGCGCTCCGGGACGAACCCGCCGAGCTGACGGCGGCGCTCGAGCATGTACTGGATCGCCGGGTCGTCGGTGCCCGGGTGGTAGTACGGCGGGAGGTAGGGGTTCTCCTCGAGCTGCTCGTCCGAGATCGGGATGTGCAGCGAGTCGCGCAGCGTCTTGAGCTCGTCGACCTTGAGCTTCTTCATCTGGTGCGTCGCGTTGCGGCCCGCGAACCCGGAGCCGAGCCCGTAGCCCTTGATGGTGTGGGCGAGGATGACCGTCGGCTGGCCGGTGTGCTCGCGCGCGGCCTTGTAGGCGGCGTAGAGCTTGCGGTAGTCGTGACCGCCGCGCTTGAGCGCCCAGATCTCGTCGTCCGTCATCTTCTCGACGAGCGCCTTGGTGCGCGGGTCGCGCCCGAAGAAGTGCTCGCGGATGAACGCGCCGTTCTCGGCGCGGTACGTCTGGAAGTCGCCGTCCGGCGTCGTGTTCATGAGGTGGACGAGCGCACGGTCCTTGTCGGCGTTGAGCAGGACGTCCCACTCACGGCCCCAGATGACCTTGATGACGTTCCAGCCGGCGCCGCGGAACTGCGCCTCGAGCTCCTGGATGATCTTGCCGTTGCCTCGCACGGGGCCGTCGAGCCGCTGCAGGTTGCAGTTGACGACGAACGTGAGGTTGTCGAGGCCCTGCTGGGCGGCGTGCTGGAGCATGCCGCGCGACTCCGGCTCGTCCATCTCGCCGTCGCCGAGGAACTCCCAGACGTCCTGCTGGCTGGTGTCCTTGATGCCGCGGTTGTGGAGGTACTTGTTCGTCCACGCCTGGTAGATCGCGCCGGCCGGGCCCAGGCCCATCGACACCGTCGGGAACTCCCACAGCTCGGGCGCCAGACGCGGGTGCGGGTAGGACGGCAGGCCGCCGCCGGGGTGCGACAGCTCCTGGCGGAACCCGTCGAGCTGGTGCTCGCTCAGGCGGCCCTCGAGGAACGCGCGGGCGTACACGCCGGGGGAGGCGTGGCCCTGGAAGTACACCTGGTCGCCGCCGCCGGGGTGGTCCTTGCCCCGGAAGAAGTGGTTGAGACCGACCTCGGTGAGGGTCGCGACCGACGCGTACGACGAGATGTGCCCGCCGACCGCGACGCCCGGACGCTGCGCACGGGTCACCATGACCGCGGCGTTCCAGCGGATCCACGAGCGGTACCGGCGCTCGATGACCTCGTCACCGGGGAAGTACGGCTCGTTGTGGACCGCGATGGTGTTGACGTACGGGGTGTTGAGCGACGCCGGGATCGCGACGTTCCGCTCACGGGCGTGCCGCAGCAGGCTCATGAGGACGTACCGCGCTCGCGGTCCGCCCTTCTCGTCGATGAGGCCGTCGAGCGACTCGACCCACTCGCCGGTCTCCTCCGGGTCGAAGTCCGGGACCTGGCTGAGCAGGCCGCCGATGAGCGGGCCCGTCTCGTCGATGGAAGCCACTGGTGCTCCTTCGCAAATCGTGCGCGCGGTCACCCTGTCGGCTCCTGCACGCTCCGGTTCCTGCAGCCGGCACACTGCTCCGTCGGCAGGTGCGGTTGCGGGTAGTCGCACCATTCTCGGTCCCCGGAGGGCCGAAAGTCACACGGATGCCACCCGAGGTGGCAGTGACGTCCGTGACACGGTCCGCGGACGACCCCTTGCCAGGGCCCCCCGGGCTGCGGTGGGCTAACGTGTGCCGACATCAGCAGGTGGGATCGCGTTCGGTGCGCCCACCGGGGGAGAAGGGAACCGGCCGACGTGTCATCCACCGCGGACGATGCCGTGACGCAGGCAGTCGCTCGGCTCGGCTTCGTCGCCGGCCAGGTCGTGCAGGAGCTCGGGTACGACGACGACGTCGACGAGACGGTACGCACGAGCCTCGAGGCCCTCACGGGCACCGAGCTCGTCGACGAGGAGTACGACGACGTCACCGACGGTGCCGTCATCTGGTTCCGGGACGACGACGGCGACCTCACCGACGCCCTCGTCGACGCCATGACCGTGCTCGACGGCAGCGGCCCGATCTGGGTCTTCACCCCGAAGTCGGGTCGTGCGGGACACGTCTCGCACAGCGACATCGAGGAGGCCGCGACGACGTCCGGCCTGCACGCCATGACGACGTTCTCGATCGGCCCCGACTGGTCGGCCACACGTCTGGCCACCCGCGGCCGCGGCAAGTGAGCACCGGCACCCCGCCGGTGGTGGGGTCGCCGGCGCCCGACCTCGCCCTGCCCGACACGCACGGCACGCCCGTCACGCTCTCGGGTCTGCGCGGCACGCCCGTCGCGCTCGTGTTCTTCCCGTTCGCGTTCTCCGGCATCTGCACCGGTGAGCTGTGCGAGCTGCGGGACAACATCGCGGCCTTCGACGACGCCGGCGTGCGTCTGCTCGCGGTCTCGTGCGACCCGATGTTCACGCTGCGCGCCTTCGGCGAGCAGGAGGGCTACGGCTTCGACCTGCTGTCGGACTTCTGGCCGCACGGGGCTGCCGCCCGTGCGTACGGCGTGTTCGACGAGGCGACCGGGCACGCGCTGCGCGGGTCGTTCCTCGTCGACGCCGAGGGCGTCGTGCGCTGGAGCGTCGTCAACCCCCGCGGCCAGGCGCGCCCGCTCGCGGCGTACCGCGAGGCGCTCGCGTCGCTCGCGCGCTGACGGCTCCGGCTCGGCTGGGCACGTGGGGTGTGCGGCGAGGTGGTGAGGGTGGGCCCGGCCGGTCTCGAACCGACGACCTCCGCGGTGTAAGCGCGGCGCTCTGACCAACTGAGCTACAGGCCCTGACGGTCGGTCAGCCTACCGGCCCGCGGGGCACGCCCGTCGTTGCCTCCGCGCCCAGGTCAGGCCGTAGTCTGCTCGCCGTGCGAGCCACCGTGATCCACGGCCCCCGCGACGTGCGCGTCGAGCAGGTGCCGGACCCCGTGATCCACCGTCCCACCGACGCCGTCGTCCGGGTCGTGGCGACCTGCGTCTGCGGGTCCGACCTGTGGCACTACCGGGGGGTGCGCACCTCCGAGGAGCCGCACCGCATCGGCCACGAGTTCGTCGGGGTCGTCGAGGAGGTCGGCGCGGACGTGCGCCGGGTGCGGGTCGGCGACTTCGTCGTCGCGCCGTTCTCCATCAGCGACGGCACCTGCGTGCACTGCGCGAACGGCGTCCACACGTCCTGCGAGCAGGTCGCGTGGTGGGGTGCCCCGGACCACGACGGCATCCCGTCCGACGGCGCGCAGGGCGAGTACGTGCGGGTGCCCCTGGCCGACGGCACGCTCGTCGTCACCCCCGAGCACCCGGACGAGGCGCTGCTGCCGCACGTCCTCACGCTCACCGACGTGCTCGGCACCGGGCACCACGCGGCGCTCTCGGCGGGCGTGCACGCCGGCTCGACCGTCGCGGTCGTCGGGGACGGCGCCGTCGGGCTGTGCGGCATCATCGCCGCGCGCCGGCTCGGCGCGTCCCGCATCGTCGCGATGTCCCGCAACCCCGCCCGGCAGGCCCTCGCGCGCCGCTTCGGTGCGACCGACGTCGTCGAGGAGCGCGGTGACGAGGGCGCGGCGGCGGTCGTCGACCTGCTCGGCGGGGTCGGGCCGGACGGCGTCCTCGAGTGCGTCGGGACGAAGGAGTCGATGGCGCAGTCGCTCGCGACCGTGCGCCCCGGGGGTCGCGTCGGGTTCGTCGGCGTGCCGGCGGGCGGCCCCGAGCTCCCCGTGCAGACGATGTTCAGCGCGAACAAGGGCGTCGTCGGCGGGGTGGCCCCGGTGCGGGCGTACATCGAGTCGCTGCTGCCCGACGTGTGGGCCGGGACGATCGAGCCGGGGCTCGTCTTCGACGCGACCTTCTCGCTCGACGACGTCGCCGGCGCGTACCGGGCGATGGACGAGCGGACGTGCACGAAGGCGTTCGTGCGTCCCTGACGGCCGCCGCGCCACCGGGTGGCGCGCGTGCCGCCGGGTAGGTTGCCGGTGTGAGCACCGAGCACCCCCGCCTGCGTGACGTCGTCGCCGCCCTCGACCGCCGCTACCCGCCGGGGACCGCGGAGTCGTGGGACCGCGTCGGCCTGGCCGTCGGCGACCCGGACGCGCCGGTGCGGCGGGTGCTGCTCGCCGTCGACCCGGTCGCGACCGTCGTCGACGAGGCGGAGGGGTGGGGCGCGGACCTGCTCGTCACGCACCACCCGCTGCTGCTGCGCCCGGTCCACTCGGTGGCCGCGACGACGTACAAGGGTGCGCTCGTCCACCGGCTCGTGCGGGCCGGGTGCGGGCTGTACACCGCGCACACGAACGCCGACG
>JAEXEM010000223.1 GCA_023401045.1 Actinomycetes bacterium | reverse complement strand
GGTGCGGCTCGGCCCGGGATGTCGGGGGGCGTGGCCGTGGCTGCGCTCCTCGGCGCGGCCTCGTCCTCGCGGCGCGGGCGGTCCCGGCTCAGGCGATGTCGCGCACGGGGGTCGGGGTGCGCATGGGCCGCGCCGCGACGTGACCCTGCCCGGCGACGTCGACGCCCACCGCGAGGATCCGTGCCGTCCCGTCGGGCTCGACCTCGACGGTCGAGACGGACGCGTTCGGCAGCGGCACGAGCCCGCCCGTGTCGATCGTCGCGAGGTACGCCCCGAGCGCCAGCCCGTGCCCGACGACGAGGACGTGGCCGTCCGGGTGGGCGGCGGCGATCCGCTCGAAGACGTCGCGGGTGCGGCCCATGAAGTCGGCGCCGTGCTCGCCCCCGGGCAGGCCGGGGTGGGTGCCGGCGAGCACGTCCCGCACGAGGTCGGGCCACGTGACGACGTCCTCGAGGACGCGCTCGGGCTTCTGCTCGTACTCGCCGAAGTGGTACTCGAGCAGCCCGCGGTCGGTGCGCAGCCGCAGGTCCGGGTGGTGGCGCAGCAGCTCGGTCGCGGTCGCCACGGCGCGGCCCGACGGTGAGGACCACGCCGCCGTGAACGGGGTCGAGGCCAGGTGCGCGGCAGTGGTGCGCACCCCGGCCCGCCCGTCGCGGGTGAGGGGTGAGTCGCAGCGGCCCTGGAGCAGGCGGCGCGCGTTGTAGTGGGTCCGCCCGTGGCGGACCAGCGTGAGGGTGAGGGTCATCGGTGCCCTTCCGTTCGTCGGTGGTGACCCGACCGTAACCCGGGCCGGTGGCCGACGAGCGGCCCGCAGGTGGCCGTGCGGCGTCCGTGTGACGCAGGAACTTGAGCGCGACGAGCGAAGTTGAGCGGAATAGACTCAAGTTCGCGGCTCATCGACCACGTCGGACCTGTACCCGACGTGCACACGCACATGGAGGCACCACGTGGACGCGAAGTTCACCACCCGCTCGCAGGAGGCGTTGGGCGACGCCATCGCCCAGGCGAGCGCCGCCGGCAACCCGCAGCTCGAGCCTGCGCACGTCCTCAACGCGCTCCTCCAGCAGGAGGGTGGCGTCGCCAACGGGCTGCTCGACGCGGTCGGCGCCGACCGCAGCGCGCTCGGCCGGGCGGTGCGCGGCATCCTCGTCAACCTGCCGTCCTCGACCGGCTCGTCCGTCGCCCAGCCCAGCGCGTCCCGGCAGACCGCCGCCGCGCTCGAGGCCGCCAACGCCGAGGCGCGCAGCCTCGGGGACGACTACGTCTCGACCGAGCACCTGCTCATCGGTCTCGCCGCCGGGCAGTCCGGCGTCGCGGACGCCCTGCGCGCCGCGGGTGCCTCGCGCGACGCGCTGCTCGCGGCGCTGCCGACCGTGCGCGGCAACGCCAAGGTGACGAGCCCCAACCCCGAGGGCACGTACAAGGCGCTCGAGCAGTACGGCGTCGACCTCACGCAGCGGGCCCGCGACGGCAAGCTCGACCCGGTCATCGGGCGGGACGCGGAGATCCGCCGCGTCGTCCAGGTGCTCTCGCGTCGGACGAAGAACAACCCCGTGCTCATCGGTGAGCCCGGCGTCGGCAAGACCGCCGTCGTCGAGGGCCTCGCGCAGCGCATCGTCGCCGGGGACGTGCCGGAGTCCCTGCGGGACAAGAAGCTCGTCTCGCTCGACCTCGCGTCGATGGTCGCCGGCGCCAAGTACCGCGGCGAGTTCGAGGAGCGGCTCAAGGCCGTCCTCGAGGAGATCACCGCGTCCGAGGGGCAGGTCGTCACCTTCATCGACGAGCTGCACACCGTCGTCGGCGCCGGGGCCGGCGGCGAGGGTGCGATGGACGCGGGCAACATGCTCAAGCCCATGCTCGCGCGCGGCGAGCTGCGCCTCGTCGGCGCCACGACCCTCGACGAGTACCGCGAGCGCATCGAGAAGGACCCGGCGCTCGAGCGCCGCTTCCAGCAGGTGTTCGTCGGCGAGCCGTCGGTCGAGGACACCGTCGCCATCCTCCGCGGCCTCAAGGAGCGGTACGAGGCGCACCACAAGGTGACGATCGCCGACTCCGCGCTCGTCGCCGCCGCGACCCTCTCCGACAGGTACATCACCGGCCGCCAGCTGCCCGACAAGGCGATCGACCTCGTCGACGAGGCCGCGTCCCGGCTGCGCATGGAGCTCGACTCGTCCCCGGTGGAGATCGACGAGCTGCAGCGTGCCGTCACGCGCCTCGAGATGGAGGAGGTCGTGCTGTCGGAGTCCGACGACCCCGCCTCCCTCGACCGGCTCGAGAAGCTGCGCTCCGACCTCGCCGACCGGCGTGAGGAGCTCGCGGCGCTCAACGCCCGGTGGGAGAAGGAGAAGGCCGGCCACAACCTCGTCGGCGACCTGCGCGCCCGCCTCGACCAGCTGCGCGCCGACGCCGAGCGCGCCCAGCGCGAGGGCGACCTCGCGACCGCCGGGCGCCTGCTCTACGGCGAGATCCCCGCGGTGGAGAAGGAGATCGCCGCGGCCGAGGCGTCCGAGGCCGCCGAGGACACCGAGCTCGCGGTCGAGCAGACCCCGATGATCGCCGAGAAGGTCGGCCCCGACGAGGTCGCCGAGGTCGTCGCCGCGTGGACCGGCATCCCCGCCGGCCGGCTCCTCGAGGGCGAGACCCAGAAGCTGCTGCGCATGGAGGAGGTGCTCGGCGAGCGGCTCATCGGCCAGAAGAAGGCCGTCGCCGCCGTGTCCGACGCGGTGCGGCGTGCGCGGGCGGGCATCTCCGACCCCGACCGGCCCACCGGCTCGTTCCTCTTCCTCGGGCCGACCGGTGTCGGCAAGACCGAGCTGGCGAAGGCGCTCGCGGACTTCCTCTTCGACGACGAGCGCGCCATGGTCCGCATCGACATGTCGGAGTACTCCGAGAAGCACTCGGTCGCCCGGCTCGTCGGTGCGCCCCCGGGGTACGTCGGGTACGAGGAGGGCGGCCAGCTCACCGAGGCCGTGCGCCGCCGCCCGTACTCCGTCGTCCTGCTCGACGAGGTCGAGAAGGCGCACCCCGAGGTCTTCGACATCCTCCTGCAGGTGCTCGACGACGGCCGCCTCACCGACGGCCAGGGCCGCACGGTCGACTTCCGCAACGTCATCCTCGTGCTCACCTCGAACCTCGGGTCGCAGTTCCTCGTCGACCCGCTGCTCGAGGAGAAGGACAGGCGCGAGGCCGTCATGGGTGCGGTGCGCGCGGCGTTCAAGCCGGAGTTCCTCAACCGCCTCGACGACGTCGTCCTCTTCGACGCGCTGTCCCTCGAGGAGATCGGCCGCATCGTCGACCTCCAGGTCGCCTCGCTCGCGCGGCGCCTCGCCGACCGTCGTCTCACGCTCGACGTCTCCGACGGCGCCCGGGAGTGGCTCGCCATCGAGGGCTACGACCCGGCCTACGGTGCCCGGCCGCTGCGCCGGCTCGTGCAGAAGGAGATCGGCGACCGCCTCGCCCGCTCGCTGCTCGCCGGTGAGGTCCACGACGGGGACACCGTCCACGTCGACCTCGGCGAGGGTGGGCTCACGGTCCGCACCGGGAGCTGAGCCGCGCGCGGCCGGGAGGTGCTCGGGCTCGTGCTCAGCGCCTCCCGGCCGCCGCGACCAGCGCGTCGAGCGCCTCGGGCGTGCACCCCGAGATCCCGAGGTCGGCGACGACCCGCAGCGGCATCTGCTCGACCATCGCCGCGGTCGTCACGTCGAGCTCCGGCAGGTCGAGCTCGGCCATCGCCTGCCCGAGCACCTGCGCGCCCACGGGGTGCGCGAGCCACTCGCGGAGGGTCGACTCCGTGGTGAGCGGTTCCCACAGGTCCTCGCCGACGACCTCGACCGACGCCTCGACGCGCACGTCGCGCGAGGAGCGTCCCACCTCGACGACGACCTCGCCGCCCTCGACGACCCACCGCCGCAGTCCCGGGTGCCAGTACGACAGCGCCCGCGCGTCGAGGTCGAACGTCACGTCCTGGGACTCGTCGACCGCGAGGTCGACGGTCGTGAAGGCCCGCAGCTCGCGCAGCGGGCGCTGCACCGCAGCCTCCGGGTCACGCAGGTACACCTGGAGGACCTCCCGGCCCGCCCGGGCGCCGGTGTTCGTCACGCGCACGCAGACGCGCAGCCCGGCGTCGGCCCCGGTGCCGGTCACCTCGACGCGGAGGTCGTCGTAACCGAACGTCGTGTACGTCAGCCCGTGGCCGAACGGGTAGGCGACGTCGACGTCGCGGGTGTCGTACCAGCGGTAGCCGACGAGCACACCCTCGCCGTAGCGCACGTGCCCGGCCTCACCGGGGAAGTTCCCGAAGGCGGGGGTGTCCTCGAGGCGGTGGGGGACCGTCTCGGCCAGCCTCCCGCCGGGCTCGCGCCTGCCGAGCAGCACGTCGACGACGGCGGTGCCGCCGGCCTGCCCGCCGAGCCACGCCTCGAGCAGCGCCGGGACGGTCGCGTGCCAGTCCGAGACCCGCACGACGGACCCGTTGGCGAGGACGACGACGACCCGCGGGTTGACCTCGGTGAGCGCGCGCAGCAGACGCACCTGCTCGGGCGGGAGGTCGAGGTGGCGGCGGTCGTACCCCTCGGACTCGTCCGCCGCGGGCAGGCCGAGGAACAGCACGACCGTCGTCGCGGCGGCCGCGGCCTCGAGCGCGGCGGGCAGCAGGGTGTCGTCCCGCTCGTGGTCGAGCCGGTAGCCCGGCTCGAACGCCACGTCGGGGTCGACCGCCCGGAACGCCGACAGCGCGTCGTCGAGGCGCGTCGGGTTCACCTGCGACGACCCGGCGCCCTGGTAACGCGGGGTGCGGGCCGTCTCGCCGACGACGAGCAGCCCGTCGGTGCCGGTGAGGGGCAGCAGCGGCGGGCCGTCGACGGGCTCGTTGCGCAGCAGCACGCAGCCCGCAGCGGCCGCCTCGCGCGCGAGCTCGTGGTGCGCGTCGAGGTCGACGGGCGCCGGTTCGACGCCCTGGGCACGGGCGACGAGCGTGAGGACGCGGCGCGCCGCCTCGTCGAGGACGACCTCGTCGAGCGCGCCGGAGCGCACCGCGGCGACGACCTCGGCGTCGGGCCGCGGCCCGGCCGACGGCATCTGGAGGTCGAGCCCCGCGAGCATCGCCGGCACCCCGCCACGCA
>JAEXEM010000056.1 GCA_023401045.1 Actinomycetes bacterium | reverse complement strand
GGTCGGCTCGCAGCACGCCGAGCAGCCGGCGCATGTCGGTGAGCGCGGCGCGGCCGGTGTCGGCGATCGTCCCCAGCGCCCGGCCCGCGGCCGCGGGGTCGTGGGCGGCGGCGTACCGTCCGCCGTCCGCCTGCGCGATGATGACCGAGAGGCTGTGCGCGACGATGTCGTGCATCTCCCGCGCGATGCGCGCACGCTCGGCGGCCGTCGCGATGATCGCCTGCTGGTCGCGCTCGACCTCGAGCCGCTCGGCGCGGTCGACGAGCGCCTCGAGCTGCTCGCGCCGCGCTCGGCGGACGAGGGCGAACGCCCAGGCGACGAGGAAGATGCTCGAGATGAGCATGAACGACACGATCGCGCCGGCGCGGTCGAGCGAGAAGCCGGCCGAGACCACCGCCGCGCCGACGATCGCACCGCCGAGCGCCGTGCGGTGCACCCAGCGCGGCGCGTGGTGCGCCGCGGAGTAGAGGGAGAGCGGGACGACGACGTCGACGGGCAGCAGCTCGACGCCGGCCACGAGGTGGGCGAGCGCGAAGCCGTAGACGAGGACGACGGACTCCGTCGGGCGCGTGCGTCGCCACGCGAGCGGGACGACGACGCCCGCGGCGCACACGGACAGCACGGCGACCCCGGCGGGGGGCAGACCGTACGCGCCGGTGCCGAGCGCGAGGACCGAGGCGGGGACGAGCGCGAGGAACAGCAGCCCCGTCAGCGTGACGTCGACGCCGAACCGGTGCTCGTGCTCCCATCGCCAGATGCGGTCCCACCACGTCACGGGTCGAGCGTAGGGGGCCCCGGCCGGTCGGTCGTGCACCCTGCGGCGGACGCCGCGGCCGGTCAGGTCCCCCCGGGGGTGGTCCGCCGGGCGGCGTCCCGGCCCCCCTGGTGGGACCGAGGGCCCGGGCCGGGGCGTACGGGGTGACGATCCTGCGTCGATCCTCCCGCACGTGGGTCTCAGGGCTGGTGAGGAAGGGGAGGGCGTGACCTAGCATGGCCGAATGACCCAGGTGCTTCTGGCGGAGGACGACCCCGCGATTGCCGAGCCTTTGGCGCGTGCCCTCGGGCGTGAAGGGTACGACGTGCGCGTGCAAGGAACCGGTCAAGGAGCGATCGACGGTGCGGCCGACGCCGACCTCGTCGTGCTCGACCTCGGCCTGCCGGACATGGACGGTCTCGACGTCGCCCGCGCGATCCGCAGCCAGGGTCTGACGACGCCCGTGCTCGTCCTCACCGCACGCGCCGACGAGGTCGACCTCGTCGTCGGGCTCGACGCGGGCGCCGACGACTACGTCACCAAGCCGTTCCGCCTCGCGGAGCTCCTCGCCCGCGTCCGGGCGCTGCTGCGCCGCAGCGTCGGGGACCCCGCCGAGGAGGACGAGCTGCACGCGCAGGACGTGCGCGTCGACGTCGCCGCCCACCGTGCCTTCCAGGGGGAGCGCGAGCTGCACCTCACGGCCAAGGAGTTCGACCTCCTGCGCGTGCTCGTCGCCGCGGCCGGCACGGTCGTCGCCCGCGAGACGCTCATGCGCGAGGTCTGGGGCTCCGACCCGACCGGCTCGACGAAGACCCTCGACATGCACGTGTCGTGGCTGCGCCGCAAGCTCGGGGACGACGCCAACGCGCCGCGCTACATCACGACCGTGCGCGGCATGGGCTTCCGGTTCGAGACCGGCACGGCGTCCGACGTCGCCACGGCCGTGCCCGGTGCCGCGGCGGACCCGCTCGACCGGGTCTGACACGTGCGCCGTCGCGTCCTCCAGGCGACGATCGCGGCGGTGACCGTCGCCGTCGTCCTGCTCGGCTTCCCGCTGGCGTTCCTCGGGGCGCAGCTCGTGCGGGAGAACGAGCTGCGGGGCCTCGAGGTGCGCGCGGAGTCCGTGGCCCGCACGGTCGACTTCCGCACCGAGCAGCAGATCGCGCTCTCGGACCGCATGCTCGAGCCCTACACGGGCGGCAACGGTGAGCTGCGCGCCGAGGTCGTCGTCCACACCGAGGACGGCACGACCTACCGGGCCGGCCCGTCGATCGACCAGCGGCGGCTCACCGTCCAGCTCGAGTCCGACACCCTCGCCACGGTCGTGCTCTACGTCTCGTGGTGGGACGTCTTCTGGATGTCGACGCAGGTCATCGGGCTCGTCGTGGTCGCCGCGCTCGTCGCGTTCGGTGCGGGCATCGCGATGGCGATCTGGCAGGCCAACCGCCTCGCGGCGCCCCTCGTCTACCTCGCGGCGTCCGCCGAGCAGCTCGGCACCGGGCAGGTGCGCCCGCAGCTCGAACCGTCGGGCGTCGAGGAGATCGACCTCGTCGCGGCCGAGCTCGCGCGCTCGGCGGACCGGATGGCCGGCCGGCTCGCCGCCGAGCGCCAGTTCGCCTCGGACGCCTCGCACCAGCTCCGGACGCCGCTGACGGCGCTGTCCATGCGGCTGGAGGAGATCATGCTCGCCGCGCAGGAGCCGGAGGTGCGTGAGGAGGCCCGGATCTCCCTCGAGCAGGTCGAGCGCCTCGTCGGTGTCGTCGACGACCTGCTCGCCAGCTCACGCCGCGCCCAGGGCGGCACGACCGAGGCCGTCTCGCTCCACGAGGTCGTCCACCAGCAGGAGGAGGAGTGGGCGCCGACGTTCGCGCTCGCCGGCCGCCGGCTCGTCGTCGACGTCGACCCCTCGACCCAGGTGCTCGCCACCCCCGGCGCCCTCGCGCAGGTGCTCGCGACCCTCATCGAGAACTCCCTCAAGCACGGGGCCGGCACGACGACCGTGCGGTCCCGGCCCGGCGGCTCGGCCCGCGCGGTCGTCGTCGAGGTCGGCGACGAGGGCCCCGGCGTCCCGGACGACATCGCTCCGCGGATCTTCGAGCGGGACGTCACCTCCGGGGCGGGCACCGGTCTGGGGCTCGCGCTCGCGCGCGACCTCGCGAACGCCGACGGCGGCCGGCTCGAGCTCGCCCAGCGGCGGCCCGCGGTGTTCGCGCTCTTCCTCTCGGGCGTGCCGGCGTCGTTGCGGCCCGACGTCGTGCTGCCGCGGGGTGCGGTGGTGTCGGTGCGGCGCGAGAGGCGCTGGTGACCGGAGGTACCGGGCGTCGGCCGTCACCGGCGCGGCTTCGTCGCGCCGGTCGTGGTGGCTAGGCTTCGCCAGATCGTGGGACTGACCGCTGGAGGACGGACGTGCAGCTGCTCGAGCCTGCCCTGCAGGCGTACGCGTGGGGGTCGGTGACCGACATCCCGCGGCTCCTCGGGCACCCCGAGGGCCACGGTCCGGTCGCCGAGGCATGGTACGGCGCGCACCCGTCCGCACCCGCGCACCTTCTAGGGACGGACCGCGTGCGGCTCGACCACGCGCTCGGTGCCGCACCCGACGAGATGCTCGGCCACGACGTCGCCTCGCGCTTCGGCGCGGAGCTCCCGTTCCTGCTCAAGCTCATCGCCGCTGCGCGGCCGCTGTCTCTCCAGGTGCACCCGAGCATCGAGCTGGCACGGGACGGGTGGGACAGGGAGGAGGCGAGGGGAGTCGCCCGCGACGACCCTCGGCGGTCCTACCGCGACCGAAACCACAAGCCCGAGCTCGTCTTCGCGCTGTCGCCGTTCGAGGCGCTCGTCGGCTTCCGGGCCCCGCGGCGTGCTGCGGAGATCCTGCGTGACCTCGATCACCCGGTCGCCCACCTGCTGCACAAGATCATCACCGCCGACCCGACGACGGCCGGCATGCAGGCCGCGTTCACCCACCTCGTGAGCGATGTGAGCAGACCTTCGCCGATCGAGGTGGGGGAGCTGGCGGAGGCGTTCCGGACGCGGCTTCGGGCCGGTTCGCCCTCCCCGCGCACGGACCACGCGGTCGACCTCCTCGAGCGGGCGTACCCCGGTGACCCCGGGGCGATTACGGCGGTGCTGCTCAACCCCGTCTCGCTGCGACCGGGAGAGGCGCTCTTCGTCCCGGCCGGAGCGGTGCACGCCTACCTCAGCGGGTTCGCCGTCGAGATCATGGCGAACTCCGACAACGTGCTGCGCGCGGGCCTCACCCGCAAGCACGTCGACGTGCCCGAGCTCCTCCGGTGCGTGGACTGCGTCGCGGCACCACCCATCCGGATCGCGCCGGAGCACGTCTACGAGGCGACGGACGTGTACTACGCGCCGGTCGACGACTTCGAGCTGTCGGTGACCCGCGTCGTGGACGCCGCCGGCTGCCGGGTCCCGGGGTACGGGCCGCGTGTCGTCATCTGCCTCGAGGGCGACCTGAGCCTGCACGGCTCGCGGGGCGGCGCGCTGACGCTGGCCGCCGGCCAGGCGGCGTTCGTCTCTGCCGCCGACGGTCCGCTGCGGCTGTCCGGGACGGGGCGCGTCGTGCAGGCCTCGGTCCCCTGACGGACGGACGCCGTCGTCGCCCTCCGCACGGGCTAGGCTCGTCGCCCGTGACACCTCCGACCGTGGCCGTCGTCGGTGGCGGGCAGCTCGCCCGCATGATGGCCGGCCCCGCAACCGCTCTCGGCATCCACCTGCGCGTTCTCGCCGAGGGGCGGCGAGCGCCGGCCGCGCAGGCTGTCGTGGACGCGCCGGTCGGTGCTGCGTCCGACGTCGAGGCCGTGCTGGAGCTCGTCGCCGGTGCGCACGTCCTCACCTTCGAGCACGAGCACGTCCCGCGCGTCGTGCTCGAGGCGGTCCGAGCGCGCGGGGTGCCGGTGCACCCCGCCCCGGCGGCGCTCGTCCACGCGCAGGACAAGGCCGTCATGCGTCGTCGGCTCACCGAGCTCGATGTGCCCTGCCCGAGGTGGGCGCCGGTCGCCGACCTCGACGACCTTGAGCGTTTCCGTGCCTCGGCCGGAGGCCGTGCAGTGGTCAAGACCACGCGCGGCGGTTACGACGGCAAGGGCGTGCGCGTCGTCGGCGACGGCCCGCTGCCGGACGACGTCGTCGCGTGGTGCGCGGCGGCCGCCGACGGGACCGGTCCCGCCCTCATCGCCGAGGAGATGGTCGATTTCCGGCGAGAACTCGCCGTGCTCGTCGCACGCACGCCGTCCGGCAGCACGGCGGTCTGGCCGGTCGTGGAGTCCGTGCAGCGCGACGGCGTCTGCGCGGAGGTCGTCGCACCGGCGCCCGGTCTCGACCCCGTGACCGCAGCCCGCGCGGAGGAGGTCGCACGTACCGTCGCGGACGGGCTCGACGTCACCGGCGTCCTCGCCGTCGAGATGTTCGAGGTCGCGGACGCGGCCGGCGGGCCACCTCACGTGCTGGTCAACGAGCTCGCGATGCGTCCGCACAACTCCGGCCACTGGACGATCGACGGAGCCGTCACCAGCCAGTTCGAGCAGCACCTGCGCGCCGTGCTCGACCTTCCGCTCGGCGAGGTCTCGCCGGTCGCCCGGTGGACGGTCATGGCGAACGTTCTTGGCAGCTCGCTCGAGGACCCCACTGAAGCGCTGGCCGACGTGCTGGGTGCGGACCCGGGCGCGCGGGTGCACCTCTACGGCAAGGAGGTGCGCGCCGGGCGCAAGCTCGGTCACGTCAACGTGTCCGGCGACGACCTCGAGGACGTGCGCGCACGGGCGCGCGCCGCCGCCGCACGGCTGCGTGGCGAGACCATCGACGGAGGTACGAGATGAGCAGGTCGCCGCTGGTCGGCGTCGTCATGGGGTCGGACTCCGACTGGCCCGTCATGCGTGCGGCGGCCGATGCCCTTGCCGAGTTCGACGTCCCGTTCGAGGTCGATGTCGTCTCGGCCCACCGGCAGCCGGACAAGATGCTGGCGTACGGGCGCCAGGCGGTGGACCGGGGGTTGCGGGTCGTCGTCGCCGGAGCCGGAGGGGCCGCGCACCTGCCGGGCATGCTCGCGGCGGTCACGCCGCTGCCCGTCGTCGGCGTCCCGGTGCCCCTCGCCCACCTCGACGGCATGGACTCGCTGCTCTCCATCGTCCAGATGCCTGCGGGGGTCCCCGTCGCGACGGTGTCGGTCGGTGGCGCGCGCAACGCGGGTCTGCTCGCCGTCCGCATCCTCGCCGCCGGGGGCGGTGAGGATGCCGAGCGCCTGCGGTCGGCGATGACCGTGTTCCAGGACGGTCTGCGTGCGCAGGCCGACGCCAAGGGCGAGCGGCTGCGCGCCGAGGTGGCCGGGGCCTAGTCAGCCGCCCGGGACGCCTCCGACCGGACCCGGCGGGAGGGAGCCGTCGCGGAGGGCGGCGAAGAACCCGGCGGCCTGGTCCGGGTCGAGGAGCACCGTCGACCCGACCCCGCCCGGTCGGTGGTCCATGCTCGCGATCGGGGGTGTCCCGGTGATGCCACCGTCGCCGTTGGCCGCGCGGAACGCCAACGCGAGCCGTGCGACGTCGAGGACGCCGGCGTCCTCGTCGAAGGTGAGAGCGCCCGTTCCCGCTCGGACCAGCGAGACCTGCGCGCCGGGGTCGAGGGCCAAGGCGCCGGGGCTCACCTTGCCCATGACGGCGCCGATGAGCTGACGCTGGCGCAGGGCGCGACCGACGTCACCGAGCGGGTCCGACTTGCGCATGCGTGCGAACGCGAGCGCGGCCCCGCCGTCCACGTCGTGGCACCCGGCGCTCCAGACCATGCCGGAGTCGGAATCGTCGACGTCGCCGTCGTAGCACAGGTTGACGCC
This sequence comes from Actinomycetes bacterium, assembly GCA_023401045.1. Lineage (GTDB taxonomy): Bacteria > Actinomycetota > Actinomycetes > Actinomycetales > Cellulomonadaceae > Cellulomonas. The sequence goes on along the minus strand of JAEXEM010000056.1, from coordinate 605 downwards.
GCCGACGGCGTCGACGAGGTGCGCGACGCCGCCCATGCCGATCTCGGCGTAGTGGTCGACCGTCAGGCCGGTGAGCCCTTCGACCGTCTGGACGAGCAGCGGGGCACCGCCCCACGCGAACGCCGAGTTGAGCTTCGCGCCGCCCTGGCCGGGTACCTCCACGTACGTGTCACGGGGCAGCGAGATCAGCGCGGTGGGTCCGCTCGCGGGGACGTGGAGCAGGAGGATCGTGTCGGTCCGGTGCCCCTCCGTGCCGTCCTCCGCGATGCCGCCGTCGTCCCCTCGGGCGTCGGACCCTGCGAGCAGGTACGTGGTCCCCGGGGTGTCGGCCGCCCCGGACAGGGCCGGCGTGTGCTGCAGCCTGCCGTTCGCCCAGACGAGCAGGCCGACAGGCCACGCCACCAGTGCGACGAGGACGAGCACGGCGACGGCGCCCAGCGCCCGACGCCGCCGGTGTCCCGGACGTCTGGTCGAGGCGGGTGTGGTCACAGGGCGGACGTCCGGCCGCGGGCTCTGGGGGCGCGACGAGGGCGACCCGGCCCGCTGCGGGGCCGTCGACCGGGGCGCGAGGGGTCGCGCTGCGTCGCCGGTCGCGGGAGTGTGAC